>PCWT01000024.1 GCA_002796245.1 Gammaproteobacteria bacterium CG11_big_fil_rev_8_21_14_0_20_46_22
ATCGCGCCAATGGACAGTGGAATGATTATTGGGAAGAAAGAAAAGCGGCATGAAAACCTACACTTTTAATCGCACCCACAAGAGCCTGAATCACTTTACGAGGAGGGTTTCCTGTAAGAAGATCAATCAATTGATACTTTGTTACTCTCTCAGTAAACAATGAACCGTCTATCTCATTGTTTGGCATACAATGTGCCTCAAGGCTTGGTTTTTTAATTTTAGTTTTATCTTCTGTGCCATAAGACATCGATATTCATGTCGGTGATATAAGGCATGATCTGACCCCGAAAAAGTGGACGCCCTGTTAAGCGACTTTTTTCATCTCAAACGCCTCGGGTGATAAATACCCAAGTGTTGAGTGAAAGCGCTGTCGATTATAGTACACTTCAATATAATCGAAAATCTGTTTTTTCGCTTCTTCGCGTGTTTTAAATTGTTCGCCATGAATGGATTCCACTTTAAAGCTGTGATTCCAGCTTTCTATAGCAGCATTATCATAACAATCAAACAAAATTAGACAGGGAAGACATTGTGTTTTTAACCTGCATGTTCAGTTTGCTGAGCCTGTGCTGCGCACAGGGTTTTGTCAAGTCGATTGTTTTACACATGTTTATCTATATAATGTGTAATTATCTAATTTATGTGTAAAGATGTGTAAAGGTGTGTAAAATGGATGTTTGGTATTTTTCAAGATTAGAGCTAGCCGGCAGATACCTTAAGGTTTTTGATGCGGGGATTACTTCAAACCTAGCTATCATTGCGCCGAGACGAAAAGGTAAGACAGTTTTTGTATTAAATGATATTGCGGTTCTGGCCAAGAAAAAAGGGTACATCCCGGTGTATGCAAGCCTATGGCAAAATATTAATTCACCTCAAGACGCTTTAATTTCTGCCCTTAAAGAAACCATAGAGGCGGTGGACAAAAAGACGCCATTCTCGCGATTGATTAACGCTAAAATCAAGAAGGCATCATTGAGCAACGACTTGATTGGCAAGGTAGAGCTAGAGTTTGCGGACAATCCGCAAAGAGCGGTAGGCAAAGAGTTAGTCCTCCTTGATGAGTTACTGTCGATTTTGGAGAAAAAAGCTAAGAATAAGACCATTTTACTGCTAATTGATGAAGTTCAACACCTCGCAACATCGGATGAATTTTCTGGGTTAATCCATGCGTTAAGGACAATGTTGGACAAAAGGCTGGGTAAAGTGAAAGCGATATTTACAGGCTCATCTCGTCATTATATGAATCTGTTGTTCAATGAGTCTCAGTCACCATTCTATGACTTTGTTGAAATAGCGCCTTTCTCAGACTTGGGCGAAGATTTTATTCGATTTCTTTCGGAAAACTTAATGAAGCGACATGGCTTAAAAGTCACGGAAAAATCGCTGATGAGTGCCTTTAATGCGATAGATCAATCACCCTACTGGATGATGAAAATTATTGCCCATATGATTACTTTTGAGAGGTCTATTAGCGATTCATTGAACTATGTGTCGCAATTAATAGAGGCCGCAGAGGGCTTAGATTTAGTTGTCAAAAAGCTTAAACCGATTGATAAGCTTGTTTTCCTCGTGTTAGCCGGTGGTGATAGCCCTTTTTCAAAAGAGGCGCTTTCAAAGGTTGATAAAGAAACCTTGGTAAGAGGTATTCCTTCTAATGTGCAAAGGTCATTAAAGCGATTGATTGAGTTAAACCTAGTGACACAGCTCGAAAAAGGGGAATACAAAATCGAAAAACCTGGCCTAAAGCGATATTTAATTGAGTTTAAAAGCAAGCAGTAAGAGAAAGAATCCCCATCGCGCAAAGAAAAATACTATTTCTCAAAGAGATGCGTCGATGCATTAAATTTTGGTGAATAGTTACAAATTATATTGATTTAAATGTGGGTAAATTTTTCGTTTTCAACAAAAATAGCCAGTAGAGCAGGCGTATGTGTTCTTGCTCAAAACAAAGCGACACTGGTCTGCCAAGAGGCAGAGTAGGGCGCTCGCTCGATGTGGGACTAAAGAATTTAATGATAAGGCCTGGGCACGCCACATTGGGGACAATTGGGGAAAATTGGCGCTTGCCTAATGCTCAAAATTCCCCTACAATCTGCCTCCTTTATGGGTAAGGCCTATAACGATTTTGGAGAATAATCATGTACGCGGTGATTGAGACGGGCGGAAAACAGTACAAAGTGGCGCAAGGTCAGCGCTTGAAAGTGGAAAAATTAGACCTTGAAGCAGGTAATACAGTGGAATTTAATAAGGTGATGTTGCTGGCTGATGGCGTAAACATCACCTTAGGCCAGCCTTTTGTGGAAGGCGCGATGGTCGAAGCTGATGTGGTCTCTCACGGGCGTCATCGTAAGATTAAAATCTTGAAATTCAAGCGTCGTAAGCATCACATGAAGCGCCAGGGTCACCGTCAGGGTTACACTGAAATTGAAATTAAAGCGATTAAAGCGTAAGAGGATTGTAAGATGGCTCACAAAAAAGCAGGTGGTAGTACTCGTAACGGTCGCGACTCGATAGCCAAGCGTCTTGGTGTGAAACGTTTCGGTGGCCAATTAGTGCAAGCAGGTGAAATTTTAGTGCGTCAACGCGGCACGGCCTATCATGCGGGTGCGGGTGTTGGCTTGGGTAAAGATCACACATTGTTCGCTTTGGTAGCGGGTGTGGTTCGCTTTGCTCGTAAAGGTAAAGAACAACGTCAACACGTGTTTGTTGACGCGGTTGATGCCGAGTAACTCAACGACTTAATGTCTTTTGAAAAACCCCGCTTGGCGGGGTTTTCTTTTGGAAAACGATAATGAAGTTTATTGATGAAGCAAGAATCACGGTGCATGCAGGTAAGGGCGGCGATGGTTGCCTGAGTTTTCGTCGTGAAAAATACATTCCCTTTGGTGGCCCCAATGGTGGTGATGGTGGTGATGGTGGTTGCGTCTATTTTGAAGGTGATGAAGGGGTAAACACCTTAATCGATTTTCGCTATCAACGTAAGTTTCAGGCCAAAAATGGCCAGCCAGGACAAGGTAAAGACCGTCGTGGTGTCAGCGGGGATGATTGCATCATTAAAGTGCCTTTAGGTACCTTAATCTTTGATGAGGAAACCGAAGAGTGTTTGGGTGATATCACTGAGCATGGTCATCGTATCAAAGTTGCGCAGGGCGGTTTTCATGGCTTGGGTAACGCACGCTTTAAATCCAGTGTGAATCGGGCGCCACGCCAAACCAGTAAAGGTACACCCGGTGAAGTGCGCCGTTTAAAACTCCAGCTTAAAGTCTTGGCGGATGTGGGTTTATTGGGTTTGCCGAATGCAGGGAAGTCGACCTTAATCAACGCGATTTCTAATGCCAGACCGAAAATTGCAGATTATCCGTTTACCACGTTGCACCCGAGTCTCGGTGTGGTGCGTGTCGATGGCTTTAGAAGTTTTGTTGTGGCTGATATTCCAGGCCTTATCGAGGGCGCATCCGAAGGCGCAGGCTTAGGGATTCGCTTTTTAAAGCATTTGGAGCGAACACGTTTATTGTTGCATATTATCGATGTCATGCCAGTTGACGGCAGCGATCCGGTGGAAAATGCGCAAACCATTATTCAAGAACTGGCTCAATACAGTGAGGATTTGGCTAAAAAACCGCGCTGGTGGGTCTTTAATAAAATGGACCTTATTCTAAAAACTGAGCGGCAAGCCTTTTGCGATGATTTAGCCAAGCGTTTGGGCGCAGAGCATTATTTTGCGATTTCTGCGGTCAATCGTGAAGGTTTGGAGGCCTTGTGTTACGCGGTGATGGGGCAAGTTGAGATGGCGCTAGAGTCATAAAATCGCTTGATTTTTGATCAATAAAGCTATAGAATGCGCAAAAAATAACCAGAGGTGTTTTATGAAAAAAACAGTATGTGCACTCATGTTGATGCTCTTGAGCGCGTTTTCTTTCGCTAGCAAGATTTCTATCTGCGTAAAAAACAACAGTGATTACCAGGTTCTTGGTACGTTTAGCTACTGGGATAACCATGGCCATACCGGCATTGGTTTGGGAAGGATTACGGATTCTGGTGCAACAGCTTGCTCAACGACACCCATGGTTTTTCCTGTTGGATATATCAATGGTTTGCATACCTCAGCTGAAGTTAACAAAATGAAGGGCCCAATGCCTATTAAGCCAGATGTTACTTGTACGCAGCAAGGCATGCTTGATATGACGGCTTTACCAAAAAGCATTGATCTTGTTGTCAGCAATAGCGGCACAGATCAAGTGGCCTGCCAGATCGTCTATCATTATCAGTAAAACTCATTGTTATTCAAACAGTCGATTTTACTTCGCAGATGACTTCCCCTTTTAATAGCTTAAGCCGGATGATTTCATCGGGCTTAAGCTGTTTACTGTCTGTAATTACTTGGCCTTTTGCATTTTTTGCAATGCTGTAACCGCGCGCCAGTGTGTTGAGTGGGCTCATGGCTTGTAAGGTGCGGGCAAGCAGCGCGAGCTTTTGTTGACGCTGTGTATAAAGATTGTCGATTGAAGCTTGTAAGTTTAGCTGGCAGCGTCTTAGCTGGTCTTGCGTGTGTTGTAATTGAACTTTAGGGTGAGTGTATTTCAAGCGCTGCGCAAGCCAGTCGACATGTTGTGTAAGGTCCTCAAGTTTGCGCCACATCGCGCTATCTAGATGTTGTTTGAGCGTTTTAATATGTAAATTTAGATGCGATTGATCGGGGCTTAAGAGTTCCGCCGCTGTCGAGGGCGTAGCAGCGCGAAGATCGGCGACAAAATCGGCGATAGTAAAATCCACCTGATGGCCAATGCCGGTGACGATCGGCAAAGCACTATCATAGATGGCTTTCGCGACCACTTCTTCGTTAAACGCCCAAAGATCTTCAAGCGAGCCGCCACCGCGTGCGAGCAATAACACATCAACTTCTTTGCGTTCGTTGGCGGTACGAATCATCGCAGCGATTTGCGAGGCCGCTGTTTCGCCTTGAACCAAAGTGGGGTAGATGACGACGCTGGCTTGTGAGCCACGTCGGTGTAATGTGCGTAACATATCGTGCAAGGCCGCGCCTGAGCTTGAGGTGATAATCCCAATCGCTTGCGGCATGCTGGGCAGCGATTTTTTGTGGTCTTCGTCAAACCAGCCGCGTGCTTGCAGAGTATTTTTCAAGGCTTCAAACTGGCGCTGCAGTTTACCAATACCGGCAGGCTCCATGGCTTCAACAAGGAGTTGGTAATCGCCGCGTGCAAAATAGAGGCTCACGCGGGCTTTAAGCAACACTTGCGCACCGTGTTCAACGGCAAAGCTTACGCGGCTGTTTTGGCCGCGAAACATGGCGCAGCGCACTTGAGCAGTCTCGTCTTTTAACGTGAAGTACCAATGCCCGGAGGCGGGCGTGGATAAATTTGAGATTTCCCCTTCGATATATAGCAGTGGAAAACTTTGCTCCAGCAAATATTTGATTTGTTGGTTAAGTTGCGTAACGCTGAGGATAGGAGGTTGATCTGTGTTCATTGGGCTTAGGTTATCAGTAAACAGAGTCTGGCTCAATCGGGATACATTTTTCCCCGTGTTATCGCTTCGCTCAATATGCCCTAGTGAAAAATTGTCGTGTGCAACGATACAGCATTGAGGTGTCCGCCCTTGTTAAGATTTTGTTAAAACTTCAATGATACGATTGAAGAAAATAACAAAGGAAAATAATGATGACTAGGCGCGGGCATTACCCTGATAATGCTACCTCCGTTGCTGCAGGAAGAAAAAAGAACGGCCAATATTTGGCCAAAGTACAAAGGCGCGAAAGGGATTGTTCGCCGTTTATTTTTATCCCTGATGGTGGTGGGCTAACTTATTGTCTTTTTATGGGCGTAGGACTATTTTATCTTGTAGCTCAACAAGGCGCTGCAAGCCAAGGGAAGATCGTCAACGAAACTGGCAATTCAACAAAGGCTGTCATGCCGCTTACGGGGAGCGACGCTCATAGTGTACAGAATATGGCGACGACGCCACATATAACAACGCCAATGCTTCCGATATCGGCATCCCCACCACCCGCACGAGCAACACCCACGCCTGAATATGCGACACAAAAAAAGGGGAATGAATTAGCGGAGCAGCTTAAAATACTCGATCAAAATAAAGTCGATATGGAAGCAATCTATGCACTAAATGCCACACCTTGGCTTGTGGCTGCTCTCGTATCAATGCCTGGCGGGAGGCTCGCATGGGATGCGCTCTTTGCTCAGTTTTTCGATGGAAGGTCCGCAGAGCAAAATATCGCACACCCTGTTTATATTCGCCGTCTCAGCGCTAGGAATCTAAAAGACGAGTTGGTTGCAAGATGGCTATCTGATATATACGAGTGGTACCATGATGGACAAAACCCTTGCGCACAGAATATTTTTAATACCCTGGGTTTACGATTACGGACCCCTGAAGGCGCGGCTGTGGCTGATAGAATGCTCGAAATGCTGTGTGATATAGTACGCCAAGAGCCTTTTCAAAGCCCGCCAACAGACTACTCACCTGGCACGCCACAGCTCAAAAAGCAAGAAATACTCGACAGAATGATCGTCTCTGCATTTAATCAATTTCGTGCACATATCGAAAGCAGTTTCTTGCTTTCTGAAGAGGAATTTAGAAAAACTGGGTCGACAATGGCCAGATGCGCCGTCGAGGGTTCGTCATGTGTGCCTCATATAAATGCAGCAGAGTGGTATACCGAGCACCTCATAGTATTTAGCCAGTTATTAGGGCTTCCTTCTAGTGAAGCCAAGGAAATTATTGAGCGTATGAGCTTGCTAATTAATGGTGCGGTTTGGCTATTTTGTCGATGGAAAACGTGAGCTTTTTGACAGCATAGGAAGGATACCCGAAGAGTTCGTCAGCGCCGCTGTCAAAGAAATGGAAGATCACTTGTACGATGATGATTGGATGCCAAATCAACCCAAAGTTAATGATATCTACGCAAAGCTTCTTCCACTGGCAGCAATACTGCTCATCCTTATGGCTTATTGTGTCTATCTGGGGTATCGTAGAAAAAAGCCTGCGGCAAAAGGCGCGCTGGGGACAAGCGCAGCGATAGCAACCCCGCCGCCAGCAGCAGAGGAGAAGTTGCCTGCTGAGGTAATAGGGCGCTTGCACACTCTTTCTGCGCTTGAAATTGGGCAGTGGACTCTTCCTAGTCAAGCACGAGCTAACTACGAAACGTTACAAGAAGTCACAGTGCAGAGCCTTAAAAAAATTCTTCGTTCCTTGAACCTCAACATGAACATGAACATAGTCCAGATGGAAATAGTCCAGCGGATTTTAGAGTTGAAAGCTGAGTATACGAAGCGATTTATCGCCCATTATCTTAAGCAAGGAAAGGCTGCTTTATCGCTTCTTGATGAGAGACTAGGCGAGCGCGAATGGCCAAATGAGTTTCGCGCCCGTCAAAGCGCCATGAAGACTGAGCTTATAGATTATCGTCAAGCGCTCGATTATGCTTTCAAACTTTTTTTTGAGATGCCAGAGTACCCTGAATGGTTTAATGACTTCATTTCTTCGTACCTCGATGAAAAAGCTATAGCTCACAAGAAAAGTTACTATGATCAGATTCAAGATGAATACAAGCTGATGGCAGCGATCGACGATTTAGGGCGTTTTTCTCCCTCAGATATTAATAAAAATGAGGTTGATAGTTTTAGACGAAAGCTTGTAGGCATTTTAACTATACTTGAAGGCAATGAAAAGCTACGCACGCGCTATAAAGACAGGGTAGTCGAGTTTGCAATCCGGCAAATAGCCAAGTTTAACGCTATACACACTCTCTTTGATGTTCAAAAGTTCCAAGAGCGTTTTAGGTGGTGTTTTGCTGATAGTCAGAATGTAAGCGCAGATCAGAATGTAAGCGCAGATCAGAATGTAAGCGCAGATCAGAATGTAAACGCAGGTCAGGATGTAAACGCAGGTCAGGAGGTAGATGCACCACCACCCCCTGCAGCAGGCTCAACAGCTGGGGTCTTGCAAGCATTGGGCAGCGTACCCCCTGCTGCCACGGCTGGGTCGATCGAGCTTGTTCCATTGATCTTGCTTTCAGTGGGGTCTTATCTAAGAGAGGTTAGCCCGCTACCCGCGGTGAGCTTTGATCAAGATAGCTTCTACGAAAGCCTAAAAGACGACTATCGTGCCGCGCAATTTGCCTTGCTGACCGTAAAGTTTTTAATTCGCTTAAGAGAGAATGATAGGAAAACTGCTTCCCGGGAAACTCGAACGTTACTGTTGTATATCCGGAATGCTTTCTTGCATGCGAGCAGCGTGCAGAAAGCTGAGATGCTAAATGTTATTGCAAAGCTTGTCCAAAATAATCGGGAAAACTCTGGTGGATTTCTGACTGGCTTATTAAACATGGCGCAACGGGTTCCTCAAAATAAAATTCACAGTGATGCCAGATCTAGATCAGAAGTGGCTCAGGTATTAATAGATTTATTGAGTCAAGAAAATATCGCACAAGTTCAAGAGCACTTGGACATTCTTCCTGGGTTGCAGGCGACATTAGTTTTCGCACTTATCGATTATCTAGAAATACTCAGTGGGGCTTCTTTTGATTTTAGAAGCGAGCCAACATTAGATGAGTTAAGGAACAGGAGAAATGCTTTCGCGCATATGGACGATCAAGAAAATCAATCTACTAGCGCGATAGAGTTGGGACAATATGCTTTGAACAACGCCAATGATTTAGTGAGCACTATAAGGCGATTGGAAGGTCTGCCAGAGCAAGTCGCCAACGCAAATTCAAATGCAAGCCCCCGGTTTTCTTAAAAACCCCATCGCGCAAAAAATGCTATTAAGCGCTTGTTTATTAATGGTAAGATGTTTTGCTTGCCGCGCATGCGCTGGCGAGCTTTGAATTTAATGATGCCTTGGAGTTGTTATTTATGCGGTTTATGGTCTATGTTCAACACATGCAAAAACGCGGCTTAATCATTCATGGAGGAAAACACATGGTGCGCCAATTATTCCCTATTGCTTTATTACTGATCTCAGGTTTAGGTTTCGCAGCCTGTCCTTGTGCGTCATCGCCAAAAGGTTTAATCAGTTTTCCCTTGGTGGCGAGAACCTGGGTGCAGACCGATTCAGCGAATGTCACGGTGCACATGACCGCTAGTGTGCAAGAAAGTGATGTGTCTGATGTGCAAAAACAGATGATGGCAGCGTTGAAACGTTTTGATGCTCAAGCGGATTGGCATGTGATGTCGATGGCGCAATCACTGTCAGATTCAGGGTTGTTGACTGTGGAGGTGAAAGCACAAGCGCGCCTTAAAGGTGATGCTTTGAATGATTTGAATAGCAAGGCGAAAGCGTTTTCGAAACCTGGTGTGAGTTATCAAATTGATGGTGTGGATTTCAAGCCAAGTTTTGCTGAATTACAAACAGCGCAATCACAATTACGCATGAGTATTTACCAACAAGCGCAAGCTGAAATCAAAACCTTGAGTCAAACGTTTAACGAGCCGGTTCAATTGAAACGTTTAAGTTTTGGCGAAAAACAATCGCCGTCACCACTGGCTAATCGCGCCTTGATGTTAACGGCGATGAATAGCGCGCCGTCTTCTATGCCAGTGGCCCAGTTGATGACGGGTAGCGCTACGGCAACGTTTGCGCTGTCGCCAGCTAAATCTTCGGCTTGTATGTGCCAGAGAAAAGCCGCTGATAGGGTGCAGCTAATGCCTGCGCACGCAGCAGGGAAGTAAGCGTATGCATTTGCCTAAGTTGATAGCTCACCGAGGCGCTTCTCAATACGCGCCCGAAAACACGCTCGTCGCGCTTCGAAAAGCCGCTGAGATGGGTGCGCGCTGGGTCGAGTTTGACGTGCAGTTGTCAAAAGATAAGCACGCTGTAGTGATTCACGATGATGAGCTTACACGGTTAACCGGTAAGCCAGGTTATGTTTATCAGCACACATTCAAAGCCTTGCAAGCCATGGATGTGGGTTCGCATTTTTCTCAGCAATTTCGCGGTGAGGGGGTGCCTTCCCTGGAGCAGTGGTTGCAGGTCGCCTGTGGCTTGGGCTTGTCGCTCAATATTGAATTAAAGCCTGCAAAAATTGCGCATCATGAGGCTTTAATCGAGCAAGTGATTTTATGTTTGGAATTATTCTGGCCGCGAAGTCTCGATGAATTATTAGTTTCATCGTTTGATCATGATTGCTTGGCCAAGTTTCATGCGGCGATGCCAGAAGTGCCGATAGGTTGTTTGTTTCATGAATGGCAAGACGATTGGAAAACGGTGGCAGACGATTTATCGGCAGCTAGTGTCAATATGAATGTGGCTATTTTAACAGATGCGCGTATTCAAGAAGTCACGGAAGCCGGCTATTCTTTGTTGAGTTACACAGTGAACGACGCTAAAAAAGCGAATGCTTTAATCGAGGCGGGTGTCACCGGCGTGTTTTCCGATGATCCTGCATTGTTTTTTTAGGTATAATCTTGTTTCATTGCTTTTTTAGCCAAAGCGAGCGTTTCGTTTGCGACATCATTAGCACGTGCATTATGTGCTTTTAAAATACGCATCACTTCGCCCATGTCTTTCGCGTAGTCTTCACGTCGAAGTTGCATGGGTTCAACGAGTTCAACCAAGACATCAATCAATTTGCGCTTGCACTCGACATCACCAATTTGACCGTTGCGGTAGCGGTCTTTCGCATCTTCAATCCAAGCGGTATCGGTGTTGAAGGTGTCGTGAAAAATCCATAGCGGGTTATTTTCAATCGTGCCTTTGTCCGTGGGGCGCAAGCGATTAGGGTCAGTGTACATACTCATCACTTTTTTCTTAATCGTGTCCGGATCGTCGTGCAAGTAAATGGCGTTGTTCAAGGACTTGCTCATTTTTAACAAACGGCCTTCTTTGTCGGGTCCGTTTAGGCCTACCAGGCGTCCGGTTTTGCCCACCAAAGGTTTGATGATGGGAAATAAGCCACCGGCTTTAAGGTAATTGTCATCGTCGGTGTGTGAATCCACACCGCAATACAGCTGATTAAATCGTCGTGCCACTTCACGTGTCATTTCCAAGTGAGGGATCTGATCTTCGCCGACCGGTACAAGCTCAGGCCTAAAGGCCAAAATATCCGCCACTTGGCCAATAGGGTAGAGCAAAAAGCCAAAGGAGTAATTGTCGCCGAGACCCTTGTCGCGGATTTCGTCTTTAATCGTCGGGTTTCGCATCAAGCGGCTGTAAGGCGTGAGCATGCTAAAGTAAAAGGTGAGCTCGCTGATCGCCGGGATTTCGGATTGAATGAAAATGGTGCTGACAGTAGGGTCTATCCCCGCGCCCAAATAATCCAAGAAGATATCCAGCGTGCTTTGGCGAATGGCTTCAGGTTGGTCGGCGCGTGTGGTAAAGGCATGCAAATTGGCAATGATAAAAAAGCATTCATAGTCGTGCTGAAGCTTCACTCGGTTTTCAATCGAGCCCACCCAGTGGCCTAAATGAAGCCGGCCGGTGGGGGTGTCGCCTGTGAGGATGCGTTTTTTATCTGACATGCGAGTATCCTTCTAAGTTGCCGGATTTTAGCGTGTTTTGACTTTGGCTGCAAAGCGGTCTGCCGATGGCTAAATGTGGGTTTCTGCTTAAATTTTTGTTTAAAAACTGCTCAATTTTTGATACAATGCGGGCAATAAAAATAACAATAATAAGATTCTGTCGTGCACGCTCATGCTCGAAAACAACAGTCGCAATCTCATCGTCATGTGGTGGCCTTGCATTCTGATCCGGCGGTTTTAAGGTTTGCTAGAGATTTTTGTGAGTCTCAAAATATTGGCGGTTGCAGTCAGGGTTTTTTAGCTAAAAATCCTAACTATTTTTGCAATAAAAGTTTTTCGCATTTGACCTTATTTTCACATGGTTCGGAAGAACAGTTTGGCGAAGAGAGGTATTCACCTGAAGACTTGGTGAAATACCTTGAAGCTATAGGTTTCCTAAGGGTGGAGAAAAAGGACAAACAGTTGACCGTGGATCTGGTGGCTTGTGGCGTGGGGATGACTCGCTCGGGCGAAAGTTATTTGACTCGGTTTTCCCAAGCCTTATTGGCTAAAGGTTATTCTAAGGTTTCTGTGCGAGGTTTGACAACGCGTGCGACTTACTTAAGTTTTGGGGGCGTAGAAGCTTACCAAATGAGGATTGAGCGCGCCAGGATAGGGTGTGGGCTAAAAATTATTGCAAGGCGTGTGGATAAGAGTGATGAATACGCTGTTATGCAGGAAAGCTTTAGGCAGAGGAATTTGGCGATCGCCAATGGTGATAGGCCTTCTGTTTATGATATTGATAAAAAGTTAGGTGCACGTTTTCCTTTTAGAACGCTTGCGCAATACTCTGACTTAGAATCCGCACTGAGTAGACCTTATAATGTCATTCATCCGAACGATCTTCGGTCTAAAAAAAGCCCTTGGGAGCAAGCGCTTGAATCAGAGCAGTATTACCTCGATGAGCAGGCTCATCGATTTAATAAAAGCACTCAAGCGTTGATTGATCAATTTAAGCAGCAATGCGCTTCTAGCAAAACTAAGGACGAGCTTAAAGCTACTATTAGTCAAACGTATGAAGCGTCAAAGAAAATTCTACACCGCGTGCGCTTAGAGGTTTTGTGTAGTATGGATGCTTTGCTTGATGCCAAAGCTCTGGCTTTGCTGTTAATCGCTCAGCATATTCAGACCTTAGGTGATGAAATGCAAAAAGGAAAGCGATCATCTTTACGATTAGTTAAGCGCGAGAGGCTTGAGGGCTTGAAAAATCAGTTAACAGGGCCAACGCAGAGTGCTGAAAGCAAGAGCGCGCTCGTGCTTTCAGCTTTGCAAGATACAACCCTCAATAAGCGATATCTGCCGGGCGAGTCAAGAACGACCCGCTTGCTCAAGCGTATTCAAACCCGTTTGGCAAAAGAGCCTGCGTCAGCAAATCCGAGCTCCCCAAGCTGCTCGTAATTTTTTGTTAATGTTTCAGGTGTAAACTTTGCCACTATCTTTAGTTATTGGATGCTTATGTCTGAAGAAAATCCATTGCCGCAGCAGTGTGTATTGGCCGACCCACCCGCAATGATTCGAGAGGTTTTGTCTTGCTCGGAGAGGGCTTTATTTCTGGATTGGCATCGCCGTTCATTTTTCGAGATATATTTTTCATCCACGCTTTGGTTTATGGTTTCCAGGTTTGTCTTTTTTTTGTTTGGGATTCCTGGGCTATTGGCGACAACTATTTTCAGCGTAATGTTGCCTGTTATTTTGGGTGTGTTGACAGTCGATTTGACTAAATTTCGGGCTTTACCGAACACAGCCCCGCCCGTAAATTTTCCTGATTATATTCAAGCTTCAGATATACAATCACATCTTAATGATTTTGAGCTTGATTTTCAGCGCAAGCTAAACAATCAAGCGAAACAGTTAGTGTTGAGCGCTTGCTTCATGGGGAGCCAATACTTTTTTAATTGGTTCTCTGTCCTCTTTCCTTTTTTTGAGCCTTTATTTCTTCGTTTTGGCAATTGGTTTGCGTATTATTTGGTTATGTTAATTGTAGGCACGCTGATGGGGCGGTGCACACCGAATGTATTTCAGTTTAAAGCCGTTCAGCGCTTGTATGGTCAAAAAAATTATCTAGATAAACAGGTTTGTTTAGAAACACTTGACCAACTTAGGACTAATCTTGATCAAAGGCAATGTTTTAATGATGCGGCTTTGTCTTGGCAGTGTTCGGCTAATCGCACAACCCATGCTTCGATTCTCTATTTGCAGGGAGGTGCTCAAGCATCGGACCCTAAATCGCTTAGGCAGACAATCAAGGGTTTGTCTGCGGCCTTCTTGATTCATGGTATCAACGTGGTTTATTACGATGATCATAGCTTGGTGATTCAGGCGGGTGACCTTAATCAAAAAAAAATTGATAGCGTTTTCTCGCTTTACAAAAAGAGAAGCCAGCTGTTTGAAGACTATAGAAAAAGTGAGCCTGGGTTTGAATCAGGTCTTCGTGGTTTAATGGAAAAACACTTTTCTGGTCTTGAGTATGAGTTGTTTGTTGAGCTTCGTGAAAAGTTAGGCGATTATTCGCCTGATCAGTGTTTGCCAACACGCCATGCGCAAATCCGCATTCCCAAAAAAGGGATAGAAAATGCAGGAGCTTTTGAAACACGAGTGAGGGTTTTGTTTTCTCATTTTAAAAAAAAGGCTCAACTGTCTGGGGTATCGTTTGTTGATGAGGAGGGGGGTAGTTACGTTTTGGATTTGGGTGAACTAACCCCTGGTCAACATGTACCGCCGGAGTTAGTAAATGGTAATTTTGTCTGGCCCAATAGTTCTCAGCGGTCGGTTTCGCCTTCACCGCTGACTTCTTCTGTGCAGGCGTTTCACTCAAGTCGAGCTGCTCGGGGAAGACTTGCTCATCGTAGAAAGCGACAGGCTCCACAAGCGGAGGATGATGTGAAGATTATCGTTAGGCCATTTCGTGATGAGCCTAACCTTACTGACTTACCTTGGCAAGCGCGCTGGCCGGATCGTCGTGATTGCAAACTTTTTGAGGTAAGACCGCCGAGCCTTCCGTCTGATAAGTCTGCTTTTATTCTTTGGCATGCGTCTACAATGGAAAGAGAGCTGGGTGGGCAGTACAAAAAATTTGAAGGGATTGCTAGAAACGGCAATTTTCGCAGTAAAGGGTGTCATGGCATTGCGCACGTGCAAAACAGATACTTGCCAAACACACAACGTTCGGTGCCGCTGCTCTATAAATTAAGGGCGCCCGACTCTGATACCCGGGTTTATTTACGTCAGGAACAGCACGGTGGTGTGCTCTATTACATCCCTGCTTATGTGGAGTTGCGTTCACATCATGCGAATAAGCATGCAACAGTGCTTGAGGCAGCTTCTGATGCGCCGCCGGCTAGGCCGCCGGCTAGGCCGCCGGCTGCTGCTAGGCTCGCGGTTTAGTTTAAGGCTGGCGTGGTAGCTGGGGCGCTTGATTTTCATCAAGCCCGCGCCCAACGACGGCATTGAGTGTGTTGCCTAGCCAAGCCAGCAGCGCAAAGCAGGAAAATGAAGCGAGTTCAATACAGCGGTGTCGCCAGCTTGAAAAGCCTTCATCGAGCATGTAAAACCCGTTGGCGCCAGATTGATGTTGTTGCGTGCCAAGAAAATAAGCATTATAGCCGCTGCCGGCAAAGCGTTGGGCTACGGGCTCAAGTAATACGATGAACAAGCTAACCATTAAAATGATGAGTAGCTGTAGGCTGTGTTTCAGGCAAGTGCGTCGTCGAGAGGGCGGCGGTATTCGCGCAGGTGGCGGGGGTCCTGCTGCATCATCCAATGCGAGAACACCTGCCATATCGCGAGCTTTTTCAGGTTGATATTTTCTCACTAAAGCATTTAAAACCCGCTTCAGTCCTTGCGATAGCGTGTGATCTTGTTCTACTTTTTTCTTGGTTTTTATAAGCAAGGTTAGCGCATGCTTAAAAAGCGCATCATTTTTTTCGGGTGTGTTGGTATCAAGTGTCAGTATGCTAGCTTTAAAGTTTGGCAAATTATCAAAGACGGTCAATGCTTTGGGGTCTAGGTCTATTTCAAATGAATCATTTTCGATAGCAATATCGCCATTTTCGCAAAGTATTCTCAGTGTGCTAGGTCTAATTTGTTTGTCTAATACGTCGAGGATATCGCTTGAAAGTCTAGATAGCTCATTGGGATGGTCGGTGGCGTATTGCCAGATAAAAAGGATAAAGAGGCGTTCATTGCCGAAACGATATTTTTCTTTGAGTGGAGATTTTTCATCTTCAGAGGCGAGCGCTCTCTCCATCAGCTCTTGATCGTGTGTTTTTATGGGTTTGTTTGTGTAGGGACAGAGAAATCGAAATATGAAACCGAAAAGGGGGCTCTGCCTGTTTGTATTATCCAAGTCTGCTCTGAGGTTTCGTCTGACGTGGTAGCCCAATAAGCTTTCAATAGCGATTAAATGACCACTGCCTAACGGTAGCACGCCCATCATTGAGCCGTTGATGGGCTCTTGTGTCACAATGTCATCGGTATTTCTTGGGGCGATGAGTGCCAGCCAGTTCAGCACTGTTTTTATGAGGGTTTTGGCTTTTATAGGGCGGTCATCGTGCATATCTATCGGCGGAAGTTGTTTGAATGCTTGGTTTTCAAGTAAACTCAAAAGCGCCGCTCTTAGGCTTGTATAGAACGCTGGTTTTTTTGTAGTGTGGAAGTTTGCTTTCTTTAATAGGAATACACCAGCGTCTTTTTCCAGCTTTTTGATATGAGGAAATAAGTCGCCAAGAAGAGCGCAATAGCTCGATTGTTGGCTTGCTAAGCCTAGAATGATTGATAAGGGTAATAGGTGATCTGATATAGGTTTTTGCATGATCAAGTCTTCTGTGTTGTTTTTGGCATTATGACGTATTAGGCAGCTCTGGGTAAGTGATCAAAAGTTAAGGCATGTTAACAATGGGTGTTTCTGACTGCAAATCAAGCGCAATCGGCCAAAAACTGCAAACATTTCAATACGCAAGAAGCTAACCGTCTTTCGCTTTCCATCTAGGCTAAAACCTGCCAAAATGCCTTTTTATTGTGAGAAGGCTATGAATCTTCAACGTTTTGGCGCCATGTTTATCTTGATGGGCACGGCCATCGGCGCGGGCATGCTCGCACTACCGTTGGTCAGCAGTCAAGTTGGATTTTGGCCAGCTGTGGGCTTAATGGTCTTTGTGTGGGCGGTGATGTTGATCACTGGTTTTTTGGTGCTCGAAGTCTGTTTGGCGTTTCCGGAGTATAAGAATAACTTTGATTCCATGGCCTATCACACGCTTGGGCCGATCGGTCGGGTGGTCGCTTGGATCACGACCTTGGTTTTATTGTATGCCTTGACCTCGGCTTATATCGCCGGCGATTCGTCTTTACTGTTTGAGCTTTTTACAAAAACCTGGTCTTTGCAGATTCCGCAATGGGTGGATGCGGTGGCCTTTACAGCTGTTTTTGGCGGTGCCGTGTTTTGGAGCACGCGAGCGGTGGATATTCTTAATCGTGGTTTGATGTCTGTTAAAGGTCTCGCCTTGGTGTTCACCTTGATACTGTTGATGCCGCACATTGATGTGGCTCAGCTTGAGCGACACCAGGGCAGTCTTACGGCTTTGTGGGCGATGGCGCCTGTGTTTTTAACGTCGTTTGGTTTTCATACAGTCATTCCAAGCTTGGCGAACTATTTGAAAAAAGACGTGGTGGAGTTAAAGCGCGTAGTATTTTGGGGCGCGACTATCCCGCTCATTATTTATATTTTCTGGTTGATGGTGGTGTTTGGCATTATCCCTTACGTGGGTGAGCACAGTTTAAGTGCTATCAGGGCTAATCATGGTTCAGCTGGCATGATGATTGCTACGCTCATCACTGTAGCCCATTCTCACGCGGCTAAAGTCAGCGTGAATATTTTCTCGAATGTAGCAATGACTACTTCGTTTTTAGGTGTAACCCTGGGCTTGTTTGATTTTTTACTCGATGCTACGAAACGAGAAAATCACCGTCGCGGTCGCGTGCAAATCGGTCTTTTAACGTTTGTGCCGCCTTTGTTGTTTGCGATTTTTTATCCTGAGGGTTTTGTAAAAGCTTTGGCGTATGCGGGTTTGTGCGTGGCGGTGCTGGAAGTGATTTTACCGGCTTTAATGGCGTATCAATTGCGTCGCTCTAGGCTTCGCACATCGATGTTTCGCTTTCCGGGTGGTAATCTAGTCTTGGCGCTGATTTTTCTGATGGGCGTTTTATTTGTTTTTATGTGATGGAGTCAGTATGTCATCCTTAGTCTCGCAAGTGGAGCATGATTTATTGCAAGCCGCTAATCTCTCGGCAGGCAAGCTCGAGCAAACTTTGCATGATTTGATGCGAAAGCGCGTGGATTTTGCCGATATTTATGTGCAATCGTGTTATCAAGAATCTTGGCTTTTAGAAAATAGCCAAGTTAAAGAAGGGCATTTCGATGTGCAACAAGGTGCGGGTGTGCGCGCGATACAAGGCGAGAAAACAGGCTTAGCCTATGCCGATGATCTTGAGTTAAAAGCGATCCAACAAGCCTCGAATGCTGCTGCGGCTATTGTCCGATCGGGTCATGGGCAGCAACATGCTGTCACGAAAGTTAAGCAAGCCTCAAACCTTTATGTTGTCGATAATCCGATTAATGCGCTCACGCCGCAAGAGAAAATTCGTGTCTTGCAAGAAGTGGATGCGTACATTCGTGCGCAAGACCCTGCTGTGAAAGAAGTGATGGTGAGCTTGAGCGGTGTGCACGAAGAAATTTTGGTCATGGCCACCGATAATACCTTGGTCGCGGATATTCGCCCACTTGTGCGCTGTAATGTCACGGTGATCTTGGAGAAAAACGGTCGTCGTGAGCAAGGCTTCGCTGGTGGTGGTGGACGCTATACCTATCAAACTTTGATGGATGATGATTTGCCCATGCAGTTTGCTAGAGAAGCATTGCGCCAAGCCCAAGTCAATTTGCAAGCCATCGATGCACCGGCAGGCGCTATGCCTGTTGTGCTTGGCAATGGCTGGGCTGGCGTGTTATTGCATGAGGCGGTGGGGCACGGTTTGGAGGGCGATGCGAACCGTAAAAAATCGTCGGTGTTTGCCGGGCGTTTGGGTGAGCGTGTGGCCTCGAGTTTATGCACCGTCGTGGATAACGGCGCGATGCCGGGTCGACGCGGTTCCTTGCAAATGGATGATGAGGGGACGGGCACGCAGTGCACCACGCTCATTGAGAATGGCGTCTTAAAAAATTATATGCAGGATAAATTGAATGCACACTTGATGGGTATGGCGCCCACCGGTAACGGCCGGCGTGAATCGTATGCGCACCAGCCGATTCCACGTATGACAAACACGTATATGTTACCCGGTAAGTCTACGCCGGAGGAGATTATTGCGTCAATCGATAAAGGTATCTATGCGGCCAATTTTGGTGGTGGCCAAGTCGATACCACATCGGGCCAATTTGTGTTTTCAATCAGTGAGGCCTATTTGATTGAAAAAGGCAAAATCACAGCGCCGATTAAGGGCGCGACATTGATAGGCCAGGGTTTGGATATTTTGACTAAAGTGTCGATGGTGGGGAATGACCTGGCACTCGACAGTGGTGTTGGCATCTGCGGTAAAGACGGTCAAAGCGTGCCAGTGGGTGTTGGGCAGCCAACCTTAAAAATTGACGAACTCACGGTGGGTGGTACCGATGCAGGATAAAATATTGGATAAAAAAATCCCATTGGATGCCTTGGCGGAGTTTGCCTTGGCAGAGGCGAAAAGATGCGGCAGTACGGCGGTTGAGCTGAATGTTACGCATGGTCAAGGTTTGGAGGCGAGTGCGCACGGCGGCGCGCCTGAAAAACTAGAGCACCACAATGATCATGGTTTTGAAATCACGGTGTATCGCGGGCAACAAAAAGGTAGCGCTTCAACCACACGGCTGGATCGAGCAACGATCAGTAAAGTGATTCAGCATGCTAATGACATTGCACAACTCACCGCACCGGATGAATTTTCAGGGCTTGCACCTAAAGAATTGATGGCTCAAAAACCAGTGTCTTTAGATGATTATTATCCCTGGGATATTTCTGCGAAAGAGGCCTTGGATTTGGCTGTACGCTGCGAGCAACATGGTTTATCGCTTTCTTCAAAAGTCACGCAGTCTGATGGTGTGACGGTGAGCACGCATACAACGCGATCTTTGTATGCGAATAGCTATGGATTTATGGGCGAGACACAAAGCACCCGTCACGACGTGACCTGCGTTCTGATCGCCGAAGAGAAGGGTAAGATGGAGCGCGATTATTACTATGATCACGCGCGTGATGCGGGTGACATGCTGTCAGTTGAGTGCATTGCTGAGCGTGCGGCTGAGCGCACGGTAGCAAGATTAAACCCACGTCGCGTGAAAACCTGCCAGGTGCCTGTGCTATTTCCAGCTGAGCTTGCGCGTGGCTTTTTTCGTCAGTTTATATCGGCTATTTCTGGGCCGAGTTTGTATCGCGGCACTTCATTTTTGTGTGATCGTTTAGGCGAGTCCTTGTTTCCTGAGTTTGTGCATATTCATGAAAAACCTTTTTTGCCTAAAGCGATGGGCAGCGCTTGGTTTGATGCCGAAGGTGTGGCCTGTCGTGAAAAAGGTTTTGTGCAGGGCGGTGTTTTGTCGTCTTACAGTTTAAGCGCTTACGCAGGTAGGCGCTTGGGTCTGGAGTCAACCGGTAATGCCGGCGGTGTGACAAATTTAATCGTGGAAAGCACCCATGATACGTTTTCAAGCCTGCTTAAAAAAATGGATCGTGGATTGTATGTCACGGATATTTTAGGCCATGGCGCGAATTTGGTGACCGGCGATTATTCTGTGGGTGCGTCGGGTTTCTGGGTAGAGCAGGGTGAAATTCAGTACCCCGTGAATGAGTTAACGATCGCGGCGAATTTAAACGACATGTTTAAAAACATAGTTGGCATTGGTAATGATGTGGATCATCGCGGCATTGTGCGCACCGGTTCTGTGCTATTTGGATCGATGATGGTGGCCGGGGAATAAATCGCGCGCACTAAACGTTTTTTGTTTTTGCGCGCAATATTTTTCTTAAAAATATTCTTATAGCATTGTTTTTTAAAACCTTTGATGATGTGGTTTCACGACACGGAGTTGGAGGTTTTATGAAACAACAATCACAGCGAACACTTGCTCGCGCAAGAAATAGTAAAACGTATTATGTCGCCCGACACGAATGCCCTGGGCTTTTCAAAGCGATGATGCAAGATCTTATGCGCATCGATGGTTTTTCTGAGGTCGATATTGCGTTTGGTTCGGGGGTGTCGATTGAAACGGTGCGCGAGTGTTTGTTTGGCCGCCAACCCATGTTAGATCAGCGTAGCTTTTTAGCCTTGCTGGCTTTCTTTTCACGATTTTTTTGTCGGAATCATTGAGCGTTTGCTTGAGCGTGCAGCCTGGATTGAACGCCGAAGGCGTGATAATCCGGGAAGAATGAAACCTGGGTTTTCACCCGTCTTCGCTTGCGCTGCGACGAGGTTCAACCCCGGCTATATTTTATCGCTAACGTCATTGCGAGCGAACGTCAGTGAGCGCGGCAATCTAGCGCATTAACCTGGAGATTGCTTCGTCGCTTCGCTCCTCGCAAAGACGGTTGCTACGCAAGTTTGCGTTACTTGTGTCTAATCAGTAAAAGCAGCTTAAACAGCGTGGCTGCTGCCATGATAATCGCTGTGATCATAAACGAATACGCAAAGTTCTCAGGGCCGTGTGCTGATGAACTTGGCGAGCCGCTTAGCTTTGAAAGCAGGCTTGCAAAATAACCGGCAAAGCCCGAGGTTAAAAACCATAATCCCATCATCGTGCTTTGCAAATGATCAGGAATGTTTTCGCTGACACTGGTCATCACGGTTGGCATGATAAATAACTCACCCAGGCCTAGCGTGAGATTGCCAAGCAATAAAGCCAGTAGGGCTGTGTGTTGTGGTGTTTCACTCAGGCCGCAAGCGCCGTAAAAGATCACAAAGCTTATCGCTGCAAACAAGAGGCCGAGTACGATTTTTGCATCTGCGCTGGGCATTTTGTTTCGCTTTTGCAGATAAGACCACAACACTGTGACAAACGGCGCGCTTAAAATAATCCATAAAGGCTCTAGTGATGAAATGAGAGCGGTAGGGATGGTCCAGCCCAATACGGTGCGGTTAACGTAGGTCTGTGTGAACAGTGTGAGCGAGCTGCCCACTTGCAGTGACGCGCTGAAGAAAAAAATTCCCCAGATCATTCGTGTTAACACGCCCTGGGTTTGATGGCGCGTGGGCTTGGCTTGCCCTTTGAGTAAGTTTGCGAGGTAGAGTGCGACAATGAGCGCAATTACCGCCAGAGTGAAGCCGAGTGCATTGGGGTGTAAAAGCAGAAAAAACACAAAAAGGATGCCAAGGGCGATGATGATAAAGGCGAGCAATGGCAGGCGCAGTGTCGAGCGCGTCACAGGCCAGCGTTTGGCAAGCGACAAAAACCAAACGAGGCTGGCTAGAAAGCCTGCGGCTGAAACAATAAAGCCTGCATGCCAGCTTAAGTACTTTATTAAAAGCGCAAAACACACAGGCCCTAAAATGGCGCCGGCGTTCATCCCCATATAGAAAATCGTGTAGGCTTTGGTTTTTTCGCCCGCTTGATTGCTGTAGAGCTTACCCAGAAGGCTGGTCACGCTGGGTTTGAATAAACCGGTACCTAAAATTAACACGGCAATGCCCACTTCGTTGAGTGCCAACCCCGCTTGTGTCATGAACAGATTGCCTAGGCAAATCAATAGGGCACCTACGCTGACGGTGAGTTTTTCGCCGAGGTAATGATCCGCGATAAAGCCACCTAAGATCGGCGAGCTAAAGCCAAGGGCTGCATACACGCCGTACATGCCATAGCTCTGGTCAGCGCTAAAGTGAAACACCTGGGTGAGGTATAACACTAAGATCGCCTGCAGACCGTAATAGCTGAAACGATCGCACATTTCGCCAAAGGTGAGCATGTAGAGGCCGTGTTTTTTCATGGGCATACAATAAGCTTTAATGGTGAAAACGTCCACTGTTGGCCGGTCTTTGGCGCAGATCCTCTTCGCCATGCTCGTGTGCCTCGTCTCACCATTGAACGTTTTTTCTGGCGGGTGTCCACTGTTGCTTGCTATCCGGCATGGGTGTTTTTGCCTGTTGCTTTTTCTCCTGTTTCCTATACGATGAGAACAAAAAGAGAATAAGCGGGGGTCTTATGGTTTGGCAGCGTGCGATCATACTGATTGATATGGACGCTTTCTTTGCGTCCATCGAGCAGCTTGATTTTCCTGAGCTTCGAGGCAAGCCGGTGGCGATCACCAACGGTGAGGCGGGCACGTGCATCATCACGGCGTCGTATGAGGCTAGGCGTTACGGTATCAAAACCGGAGTACGCTTGCCCGAGGCGAAAAAGCGCTGCCCTTCGCTGATTGTCTGCCCTTCAAGGCCTAGGCGATATGTTGAGATTTCCTCTGCGATTATGAGCTCTCTGGAATCTATCACGCCCGATATCGAAGTGTTTTCGGTGGACGAGGCGTTTTTGGATGTCACTCATTGCCAAAGGCTGTGGGGCTCGCCCGAGCTTATGGCTAGCAAGGTGAAAGCCTTGGTTCAATCAGTGTCGGGTGTGACCTGTTCGGTGGGGCTTAGTGGCGATAAAACGACGGCCAAGTTTGCGGCTAAGCAGCAAAAACCGAATGGCTTAACGGTGATTCACCCCAGTGAAGCGAAAGCGCGTTTATCGACTGCCCGCGTTTCTGAGCTTTGTGGCATCGGCAAGGGTATTGCTGAATTTTTAGCTGCGCGCGGGGTGGTGTATTGCGGTGATATGGAAAAGTTGCCCATTGGTGTGATGGCCAAACGTTTTGGAAATCTTGGGCGGCGTATTTGGCTGATGTGCCAGGCCGCTGACCCGAGTAAAGTGAGCACATCGACACAGGCCGCAAAAAGTTTGGGGCATGGTAAGGTTCTCCCGCCGAATACACGCAGTGTGCAAGACATTCAAACGTATCTTCGCCATCTTTGCGAGAAGCTCGCCTCAAGGCTTAGGGCGAATGGCTTGGAGGCTCAAGGCTTTTAGGGGAAACAAAGCGCATGTTCGGACGACTGGCCGCTTCGGCAATGGCCTCAGCATCGCGTAAATCATTTTTGTTTG
>PCWT01000025.1 GCA_002796245.1 Gammaproteobacteria bacterium CG11_big_fil_rev_8_21_14_0_20_46_22
GATTGCACCGATTGCGATGGACGAAGGTTTGCGCTTTGCGATTCGTGAAGGTGGTCGTACCGTCGGCGCCGGTGTTGTGGTTAAAATTACAGAGTAATTTTAAATACGCATCATAGTTATCGCGGAGGTGGTTTTTAACCATCTCCGCATTGTGTTGTTTACTACCCTGGTTTTTTTAAGGTGGTAAAAACTGTAGGCCAGTAGCTCAATTGGCAGAGCGGCGGTCTCCAAAACCGCAGGTTGGGGGTTCGATTCCCTCCTGGCCTGCCACGAAATAGGCATGCTTAAACATGACAAAACAAAAAGCACCCAAATTTGATCTGATCAAATGGCTCTTTGTCTTGGCTTTGTTGGTGTTGGGCTTGGTGGCAAATTATTTTTACACCTCAGAGCCTGCACCATTAAAGGCAGCGGCATGGGTGATCTTGGTGATCATCATGTTGTTGCTTATGTCGCGCACCTTTCGTGGTCGGGAAATTTGGCGTTACCTTAAAGATGCGCGCATGGAAGTGCGCCGCGTCGTTTGGCCTAATCGCCAAGAAACCATGCAAATGACCTTGGTCGTTTTCGTTATGGTGATTATTTTAGCCCTGATTTTATGGGCCGTTGACTCGGTATTCATGTCATTACTGACATGGTTTACAGGAACATAAGTGAGAGTAGGTGAATGAGCGAAGAACAAGCCCCTAAAAAACGTTGGTATGTTGTTCAGGTCCGTTCCGGTGCCGAGCAATACGTACAAAAAGCACTGGCAGAGTCGTTAAAGATTTCTCCTTTGGCTGAATGCTTCGAAGAAATTATGGTACCCACTGAAAAAGTGGTGGCGATGCAGTCGGGTCAAAAGCGCAACACAGAGCGTAAATTTTTTCCAAGCTATGTGTTGGTCCGCATGGTGATGAATGATGAAACGTGGCACTTTGTGAAAAACACGCCACGCGTCACAGGGTTTATCGGTGGTGAAAAACCATCGGCCATTACTGATAAAGAAGCACAAAAGATTTTAGATCGCGTCAAAGAAGGCGTGGATAAGCCTAGACCGAAAGTTCTGTTTGAGGCAGGTGAGATGGTTCGTGTTAACGATGGCCCATTTGCAGACTTTAATGGCGTGGTTGAAGAAGTGAATTATGAGAAGAATCGCTTGCGCGTTTCTGTCACAATTTTTGGGCGTTCAACGCCTGTGGAACTGGAGTTCTCACAGGTCGAGAAGGCTTAAATTGTCGTTTTATGACGGCAAAAATTAAGGGAGCCTGTGGCTCTCTAAACGCGAAACAACGAAGAGGAGCGTAGTAAAATTTGTCGAAAAAGCGCAGTTTACTTTTTAGGTAAATGAGCATTTTGAGGGAAATTTTATATAGCTCATCGAAGTTGTTTTGGGTTTAGTGAGTCAGAGGGCGTTTGAACCTAAAAGTAGAGGTAAACATGGCAAAAAACATTACTGGCTATATTAAGCTGCAAGTCATGCCAGGTGCAGCAAATCCGAGCCCACCGATTGGTCCAGCGTTGGGTCAGCACGGTGTGAATATCATGGAATTTTGTAAAGCGTTTAACGCAAGAACACAGGAAATGGATAAATCATTGCCTGTGCCGGTTGTGATCACCGTTTTCGAAGATCGCAGCTTTACATTCATCACGCGCACACCGCCGATGTCAGCATTGATTAAGAAAATGTTGGGTCTTAAGAGTGGTAGTGCGACACCGCATACACATAAAGTCGGCAAATTGACACGCGCGCAGTTGGAAGAAATTGCAAAAACGAAGATGCCTGACTTGACGGCTGCAGATCTTGAAGCCGCTATCCGCACTGTCGCAGGTACTGCGCGCAGTATGGGTATTGATTCGGAGGGTGTACAAGATGCCTAAACTATCTAAACGTATGCAAGCCTGCTACGCTGATATCGATCGTGCAAAATTGTATCCGGTTGAAGAAGCATTATCGCTTGTTAAAGATCGTTCAAAAGTAAAATTCGTTGAAGGCGTTGAGTTGAGTGTCAACTTGGGCGTTGATCCACGTAAATCTGATCAAGTCGTGCGTGGCGCGGTGACTTTGCCGCATGGCACAGGCCGTACCGTTCGTGTGGCAGTGTTTGCTCAAGGCGATAAAGCCGCTGAAGCGACAGAGGCTGGTGCGAATATCGTGGGTTTTGATGATTTAGCTGAAACCATTAAAGGTGGCGAAATGAACTTTGATGTTTTGATCGCAACGCCTGATGCTATGCGTCATGTCGGCCAGTTGGGCCAAATTTTGGGTCCTCGTGGCTTAATGCCAAACCCGAAAGTGGGCACGGTAACGCAAGACGTGAAGCAAGCAGTATTAAACGCAAAAGCCGGTCAGGCACGTTTCCGTACGGATAAAGCAGGGATCATCCACTGCCGTATCGGCGCGGTAAACTTTGATGTTGACAATTTAAAAGCCAACATTGAATCCGTATTGGCTGAGTTGAAAAAATTAAAACCTTCTAGCAGTAAGGGTACTTACGTTAAGAAGGTAACAGTATCAAGTACGATGGGCCCAGGCGTGGCGGTTGATCCGTCTACGTTGAAAGACTAGTAGTACTTGCTTTGGTAGTGACCGACAAGGTGACTGTTAAAGACCGTGGGAGCGAAAGCTTAATACACCATCCTGCGCAAACGGTGAAATGAAAGTTTCACACTTTGGGGTCATCACGTAGTGATGGCAAAGTAGAAAGGTTGAGTGATCGACCGTTTTTAAGGAGACCATGGTTATGGCACTTAGAATCGATGATAAGAAGCAAATTGTTGCTGAAGTAAGCGAGCAAGCCTCGCAAGCCTGTGCAGCTGTTGCGGCTAATTATCAAGGCTTGACCGTTTCGGAAATGACCGAGCTACGCGCTAAAGCAAGAGACGCTGGCGTCTATCTTCGCGTTGTGCGTAATACATTAGCCCGTCGTGCGTTCAAAGATACACAATTTGAATGCATGAACGAAGCTTTAGTAGGGCCGTTAGTTCTAGGTTTTTCATTTGAAGAACCGGGTGCGGCTGCTCGTTTATTCCGAGATTTTGGTAAAGATCACGAGGCGCTAGAAGTGGCAGCCTTGTCACTCGATGGTCAGTTACTTGCAGCTTCTCAATTGAAAGCTGTGGCTAGCTTGCCAACGCGTGATGAAGCGATTGCACAATTGATGTCTGTTATGAAAGCTCCGGTATCGAAATTTGTTCGTACCATGGCTGAACCAACAGCGAAATTTGTGCGCACTGTGAAAGCAGTGGCTGACAGCAAAGCGGCTTAATATAATTTAATGTGGAGATAACAACATGAGTTTATCAAGAGAAGACATTTTAAATGCGATTTCTGAAATGAGCGTGATGGATATCGTTGAGCTTGTTAAAGAAATGGAAGACAAATTCGGCGTAACTGCCGCAGCACCTATGGCTATGGCGATGGCGCCAGCAGCCGGTGAGGCAGCTGCTGCTGAAGAAAAATCTTCATTTGACGTGGTCATGACTAGCTTTGGCGCGAACAAAGTTGGTGTGATTAAAGTGATTCGTGCAATCACAGGCCTAGGCTTGAAAGAAGCGAAAGACCTTGTTGAAGCGGCTCCAAAAGCTGTTAAAGAAGGTGTGAGCAAAGCTGAAGCTGAAGACATCTTGAAACAGTTGACTGAAGCGGGCGCTGAAGGCGAATTGAAATAATATTCGTTGTCCCTGCCTAGGTGGGGATTCCTACTGGATCCCGGATAATGCTTCGCATTTCCGGGATGACAGTGGGGCCAATAAATTAAAAAGCTTTCCGAGGTTTTTTAATTTATTGTCAGGATGACAGTAGTCTGAATCAATTTGGCGCCTTGCCAGAGAACATTCAGGATGCAAACACGTGTAACCCTTAAAGAGGAGCGCTGGTTAATGACAGCCTATTCTTATACTCAAACGAAACGCTTGCGTAAATCATTCGGTCGCCATGAAGCGATTATGAATCCGCCACCCTTGTTGGAGGTCCAAACCAACTCCTACCATGACTTTATTCATGGTACAGACGTTGAAGATGGTTTGACTGGCGCGTTTGAGTCCGTGTTCCCCATTCTTAGCAATGCGGGTAATGCCTCACTTGAATACATCAGCCACCGTTTGGGCAAGCCGCCTTTTGAGGTGAATGAATGTATTTTGCGTGGTGTTACGTATGCCGCACCTTTGCGTGTCAAAGTGCGTTTGGCTTTGTACGACAAAGATTCCAGTGGTGATGAAAAGAAAATCAAAGACATTAAAGAGCAAGAAGTGTACATGGGCGATTTGCCTTTGATGACCGAGTACGGTAGCTTCGTGATCAACGGCACTGAGCGGGTGATCGTGTCTCAGTTGCACCGTTCACCAGGTGTATTCTTTGATCATGATCGTGGTAAGTCACACTCCTCAGGTAAAATTTTATATTCTGCGCGCATCATTCCTTACCGTGGTTCGTGGTTGGATTTTGAATTTGATGTGAAAGACGGTTTATTCTCGCGTATCGATCGCCGCCGTAAATTGCCTGTCAGCATTATTCTGCGCGCACTCGATTACAGCACGCAGGAAATCTTGGATCACTTTTTCGAGCGTGATGAGTTTACGCACGATGGTAAGAAATACACTTTAGCACTTAAAGCCGATCGTTTGCGCGGTATGGTCGCGCCGTTTTCGGTGATTGATAAATCGGGCGATCTAATCGTTGAAGAAGGTCGTCGCATCACGGTTCGTCACATTAAAGAAATCGAGAAAGCCAAACTTAAAGCCGTTGAAATCAGCGAAGAATTCTTGATCGGTAAAATGCTGGCAGAGCCTGCCATCGACACTGACACAGGCGAAGTGATTGCTGAAGCCAACACTGAAATCACTCGCGAGCTTTTAATTGCGATGCACAAAGCGGGTGTAAAAGCATTTTCAACGTTGTACATCAACGAGTTGGATCACGGCGCGTACATTTCTAACACCTTGAAAGTGGATCCAACGAGCACACGTTTGGAAGCCTTGGTTGAAATATATCGCATGATGCGTCCAGGCGAGCCGCCAACAAAAGAAGCTGCTGAAGCCTTATTCCAAAACTTGTTCTTCAATGAAGATCGTTACGATTTATCACGCGTAGGCCGCATGAAGTTCAACCGTCGTTTAGGCTACGGTGTGGACGAGGGTCCGATGGTTTTAACGCGCGAAGATATCTTGGCGGTGATTGATGAATTGATTCGCATTCGTGACGGTAAAGGTGGTGTCGATGATATTGATCACTTGGGTAACCGTCGTGTTCGAAGCGTGGGTGAAATGGTCGAAAACCAATTCCGCGCTGGCCTTGTTCGCGTTGAGAAAGCGGTAAAAGAACGCTTGGCGATTGCTGAGGCGGAAGACTTGATGCCACAAGACTTGATCAACGCGAAGCCTATCTCGGCTGCGGTGAAAGAGTTCTTTGGTTCTAGCCAATTGTCACAGTTCATGGATCAAGTGAATCCATTGTCTGAAATTACCCATAAACGCCGTGTATCGGCTTTAGGCCCCGGCGGTTTGACACGTGAACGTGCAGGCTTTGAGGTGCGTGACGTTCATATCACTCACTATGGTCGTGTCTGTCCGATTGAAACACCAGAGGGTCCAAACATTGGTTTGATCAACTCTTTGGCCTTGTATGCCCGCGTTAACCACTACGGCTTTATCGAAAGCCCGTACCGTAAAGTGGTCAATGGCAAAGCGACTGAAGAAATTAATTATTTATCAGCCATCGAAGAGAACGAATTCGTGATCGCGCAATCGAGCGTGAACATGGACAAGTCGGGTAAATTGACCGATGACTTGGTGCCTGCGCGTATGCGTGGTGAATTCTCGTTCACGACACCGGATAAAGTCCAATACATGGACGTGTCTCCGCGCCAAATTGTATCGGTTGCTGCTGCCTTGATCCCATTCTTGGAACACGATGACGCTAACCGTGCTTTGATGGGTTCGAACATGCAGCGCCAAGCGGTGCCTGTGTTAAAAGCGGAAAAACCACTCGTTGGTACTGGTATTGAGCGTTTGATCGCGAAAGACTCTGGTGTGACAGTGGTGGCGAAGCGTGGCGGTATCATTGAGAAAGTTGACGCCTCACGTATCGTGATCCGTGTTAACGACAATGAAATTGCGGCTGGTGAAGCGGGTGTCGATATTTATAATCTCACCAAATACCGCCGTTCAAACCATTCAACCTATTTGAATCAGCGTCCATTGGTATCACCTGGCGATGCAGTGGCTAGCGGTGATATCTTGGCTGACGGTTCGTCAACTGACTTAGGCGAGCTGGCTTTAGGGCAAAACTTGCTGGTGGCGTTTATGCCTTGGAACGGTTACAACTTTGAGGATTCCATCCTGATTTCTGAGCGTGTTGTTCAGGAAGACCGTTACACCACGATTCATATCGAAGAGTTGACCTGTGTGGCGCGCGATACACGTTTGGGCGCTGAAGAAATTTCAGCGGATATTCCCAATGTGGGCGATTCTGCGCTCGCCAAGCTGGACGAGAGCGGTATTGTTCACATCGGTGCTGAAGTGGTTGCTGGCGATATCTTGGTCGGTAAAGTGACACCGAAAGGTGAAACGCAGTTAACGCCTGAAGAAAAACTATTGCGCGCGATCTTTGGTGAAAAAGCCTCTGACGTCAAAGACACGTCATTGCGTGTTTCATCCGGTATTCAAGGTACCGTGATCGACGTTCAAGTCTTCACGCGTGATGGCATCCAAAAAGACGAGCGAGCATTGGCGATTGAAGAAGCGCAGCTTGAAAAAGTGCGTAAAAACTTGAACGATGAACGCAAAATCATGGAAGCGAACATCTTCAGTCGTTTGGAAAATTTACTTGTCGGCAAAGTGGCCGAAGGTGGTCCAAAAGGCTTGAAGAAGGGTGAAAAAGTTACGAAAGCTTACTTGAGCGAAACGCCAAGTGAGAAGTGGGCTGAAATTCGTTTGCGTGATGACAAAGCCAATGAAGAATTGGAGAGCGTTTTCGCAACATTGAATGAATACTTAGAGCAGTTGGATGAGCGCTTGAAAGAGCAGCGTCGTAAAATCACTGAAGGTGATGATTTGGCGCCAGGCGTCTTGAAAATTGTGAAAGTCTACTTGGCCGTTAAACGCCGTATTCAACCGGGTGATAAGATGGCCGGTCGTCACGGTAACAAGGGTGTGATCTCGATGATCGTGCCGGTTGAAGATATGCCGTACTCTGAAGATGGCACGCCGGTGGATATCGTGTTGAACCCATTGGGTGTACCGTCTCGTATGAATATCGGCCAGGTCTTGGAAACTCACTTAGGTTGGGCGGCGAAAGGCTTAGGCATTAAGATCGGTGATATGCTCGATCAAAAAGCCTCTGTGGCTAAAGTTCGCGGCTTTATGGAAGAGGTCTACAACAAAGATGCCAAGCATAAAGAAGACTTAAAAGCGATGTCGGATGATCAAATCGTGACGATGGCGAAAAACCTTCGTGCGGGTGTGCCGATGGCAACGCCGGTGTTCGATGGTGCGTCAGAAGATGAAATCAAAGCGATGTTGAAATTGGCTGATTTACCAGAGAGTGGTCAAACTATTTTGTTTGATGGCCGTACCGGTGAGCAGTTCAAGCGTCCTGTGACCGTGGGTTATATGTACATGTTGAAATTGAACCACTTGGTCGATGATAAGATGCATGCGCGTTCAACCGGTTCTTACAGTCTTGTCACGCAGCAACCATTGGGCGGTAAAGCACAATTCGGTGGTCAGCGTTTTGGTGAGATGGAGGTCTGGGCGCTAGAAGCCTATGGTGCAGCCTACACGCTTCAGGAAATGTTAACCGTGAAATCGGATGACGTTGTAGGCCGTACACGCATGTATAAAAACATTGCCGACGGTGACCAAGCGATGGAGCCTGGTATGCCAGAGTCGTTTAACGTATTAACCAAAGAGCTGCGTTCATTAGGTATGAACGTGGAATTGGAAAATAATGAGTAGCTGAGGAGGCTTTCCCTTGAAGATTAAAGAATTTTTCAATCTCATAAATAAGCGTGATCACAGGCTAGATGACTTTGATGCTATCCGCTTGAGTTTGGCCTCACCTCAGGACATCGAGTCATGGTCTTTTGGTGAAGTCAAAAAGCCAGAAACGATCAACTACCGTACGTTCAAGCCTGAGCGCGACGGTTTGTTCTGTGCGCGTATCTTTGGCCCGATCAAAGATTACGAATGCTTGTGTGGTAAATACAAGCGCTTGAAGCACCGCGGTGTGGTCTGCGAAAAATGTGGTGTGGAAGTCACAATGGCGAAAGTGCGTCGTGAACGCATGGGTCATATTCAGTTGGCGAGCCCTGTTGCACACATCTGGTTCTTGAAATCATTACCGTCACGTATCGGCTTGTTGTTGGATATGACCTTGCGCGATATTGAGCGTATTTTGTATTTCGAATCTTACGTTGTCATTGATGCCGGTATGACAGAACTTGAGCGCGGGCAGTTGTTGTCTGACGAGCAGTTCTTGGATGCGGTTGAAGAATACGGCGACGAGTTTGATGCGCGCATGGGTGCGGAAGCTGTACAAGAATTGCTGAAAGACATCGACCTTCACGAAGCGGTACAAACCTTGCGTGATGATATGTCCAACACAAATTCAGAAGCGAAACTTAAAAAGCTCACAAAACGATTGAAACTGGTTGAGTCATTCATCGAGTCTGGCAATAAGCCAGAGTGGATGATCATGACGGTGTTGCCTGTGTTGCCACCAGATTTGCGCCCATTGGTACCCTTGGAAGGGGGTCGTTTTGCGACGTCAGATCTGAATGATCTTTACCGTCGTGTGATTAACCGTAATAACCGTTTGCAACGTTTGTTAGAATTGAGCGCACCAGACATCATCGTGCGTAACGAAAAACGTATGTTGCAAGAAGCGGTGGACGCGCTGTTGGATAACGGCCGTCGTGGTCGCGCCATTACAGGCACCAACAAACGTCCATTGAAATCTTTGGCTGATATCATCAAAGGTAAGCAAGGCCGTTTCCGTCAAAACTTGTTGGGTAAGCGTGTAGACTACTCCGGTCGTTCAGTGATCGTGGTCGGTCCAACTTTGCGTTTGCACCAATGTGGTTTGCCAAAGCGTATGGCTTTGGAATTGTTCAAGCCATTCATCTACAACAAACTTCAATTCCGTGATCTAGCGAGCACGATTAAAGCCGCTAAGAAAATGGTCGAAGCCGAAGCGCCAGAAGTCTGGGATATTTTGGCAGACGTCATTCGTGAACATCCAGTGTTGCTTAACCGCGCACCAACCCTTCACCGCTTGGGTATTCAAGCGTTTGAACCAGTATTGATCGAAGGTAAAGCCATCCAGCTTCACCCATTGGTCTGTACTGCGTATAACGCCGACTTTGACGGTGACCAAATGGCCGTTCACATACCGTTGACCATCGAGGCGCAGCTTGAGGCGCGTACTTTGATGATGTCGACGAATAACGTACTGTCGCCAGCCAATGGTCAGCCGATCATTGTGCCATCACAAGACGTGATCTTGGGCTTGTACTACATGACGCGTGAAAAAATCAACGTCCAAGGTGAGAACATGGCGTTCTCAAGTTTGGCTGAGGTTGAGCATGCTTACGCTGAAGGCTTTGTGGATATTCACGCGAAAGTTCGTGTGCGTTTACGCGACACACGTTTGGATGAGCAAGGCGATGTGCACCATGAAACGCGCTTGATTGAAACCACGGTCGGCCGTGCATTATTGTCGTCTATTTTGCCAGAAGGTATGTCCTTTGATTCGATCAACCGTGTCTTGACGAAAAAGTCAGTCTCGAAATTGATCGACGATTGCTACCGTATCATGGGGCTAAAAACCACGTGTATCTTTGCTGATAAATTGATGTACACCGGTTTCCGTTATGCAACGGTGGCAGGCGTGTCTATCGGTATCGATGACATGATTATTCCGCAAGAGAAAGAAGGCATTCTTGAACGCGCGGAAGATGAAGTGAAAGAAATTGAAAACCAATTTGCCTCAGGTTTGTTAACCGATCATGAGCGTTATAACAAAGTGGTCGACGTTTGGTCACAAACCAATGACATCGTAGCAAAAGCGATGATGGAAAAATTGGAAAAAGAAGATGTGGTGGATGCCGAAGGTAACACGACATCACAAGAGTCATTCAACTCGATCTACATGATGGCCGACTCGGGTGCGCGTGGTAGCGCGGCTCAGATGCGTCAGTTGGCGGGTATGAGGGGTTTGATGGCGAAACCAGACGGTTCGATCATCGAAACACCCATTACAGCCAACTTCCGTGAAGGTTTGACGGTACAGCAGTACTTTATTTCCACTCACGGTGCGCGTAAAGGTTTGGCCGATACGGCGTTGAAAACAGCGAACTCCGGTTACTTGACCCGTCGTTTGGTTGACGTGGCACAAGACTTGGTGGTCACTGCGCTTGACTGCGGCACCGAAGAAGGCTTGATCATCACCCCATTGATTGAAGGCGGTGATGTGGTTGAACCTTTGCGTGAACGTGTGTTGGGTCGTGTGACGGCGCTGGATATTTACGTACCAGGTAGCGACGATATTTTGATCGCACAAGGCACGATGTTGGATGAGAAGAGTGTGGACACACTTGAGCATCACAATATCGACGAAGTGAAAGTCCGGTCTGTGATTACTTGTGACACGCGCTACGGCGTGTGCGCGAAATGCTACGGTCGTGACTTGGCACGCGGTCACTTGGTTAGCCCAGGTGAAGCTATTGGTGTGATTGCTGCGCAATCGATCGGTGAGCCAGGTACTCAGTTGACGATGCGTACCTTCCACATCGGTGGTGCGGCATCGCGCGCGACAGCAGCGAATAGCATTGAAGTGAAAAACTCTGGCCATGTGAAATTGCACAAACTAAAAACAGTGAAGCACGTTAAAGGTCACTTCGTGGTGGTATCACGTTCAGGTGAAGTTGCGATATTGGATGAAAACGGCCGCGAGCGCGAGCGTTATAAGTTGCCTTACGGTGCGACATTAACGGTGTCTGACGGCGATGCGGTCGCGGGCGGTCAAATTGTGGCGCAGTGGGATCCGCATACGCATCCGATCGTGTCTGAAGTTGAAGGCCAGTTGAAGTTCGTCGACATGGTCGAAGGCATCACGATGAACAAACAAACCGATGAAATCACCGGTTTGACGAGCATCGTGATCACTGACGCCTCGCAACGCAGTTCATCCAAAGAATTGAAACCGATCGTTAAAGTCATTGATGCCAAAGGCAGAGATATCATGGTGCCGGGCACAAAACAGCCGGTGATGTACTTCTTGCCAGTTGGCGCGATTGTGAACTTGGATGATAAATCGCAAATCGGTATCGGTGACGTGATCGCCCGTATTCCCCAGGAAAGCGGAAAAACGCGCGATATCACCGGTGGTCTACCGCGTGTGGCCGATCTTTTCGAAGCCCGCACGCCGAAAGAATGTGCGATCTTGGCTGAAGAAAGCGGTGTCATTGGTTTTGGTAAAGAAACCAAGGGCAAACGCCGTTTACAAATCACGCAAGAAAATGGCGACGTGTTTGAAGCTTTATTGCCGAAATGGCGCCAGCTTAACGTGTTTGAAGGTGAGCGCGTGGAGCGTGGTGAAATCATCGCTGACGGCCCATTAAGCCCGCACGATATCTTGCGCTTGAAAGGCATCAGCGACTTGGCTCACTACATTGTGAACGAAGTCCAAGATGTTTACCGCCTGCAAGGTGTGAAGATCAACGATAAGCATATTGAGGTCGTCTTAAAGCAAATGTTGCGTAAAATGTTTATTTTGGATGCGGGTGATTCTACCTTTATCCAAGGTGAGCAAGTTGAGTTGACTCGCTTCTTGGAAGAAAAAGATCGCTTGAAGTCGCAAGAAAAGCAATTGGCCAAAGGTATTCCGGTACTTCTAGGTATCACGAAAGCCTCTTTGTCGACCGATTCATTCTTGTCAGCGGCTTCGTTCCAAGAAACCACGCGTGTGCTTACGGAAGCAGCGGTGTGCGGTAAGCGCGATCATCTGCGTGGCTTGAAAGAAAACGTCACCGTGGGTCGTTTGATCCCAGCCGGTACGGGCTACGCGTATCATTTGTCACGCAAAAAAGAAGTGATTGATGTGACACGTGAAGTCACGGCGGAAGATGTGGAAGCCGCTTTGTCTAAAGCGTTGTCGGAAGGCAACTTGGGCAGTGGTGAGCGCGCATCGGACGAGCCTACAAACTCAGACGAGTAATGCGAATCAGCGTTATAAAGCAAAAGGGACCCTTGGGTCCCTTTTTTTATGTCTGTGTCATTGCGAGTGAACGTAGTGAGTGTGGCAATCTGTTTCCTTGTCGCCGAGAGGTTGCCACAGGCTTCGCCTTCGCAACGACGGTCGTCGTCCCGCGACTTGATCGCGGGATCCAGAATATAAAACTGTCATTGCGAACGAGTGAAACGAGTGTGGCAATCTTTTCCTTGTAGCAGAGAGATCACCACGGGCTTACGCCCTCGTGATGACAATAGCGTTCAGAGGTTGCCACAGGCTTCGCCTTCGCAACGACGGGGGGTTGCTGTCATGCGAGAAAGTGAAGCGAGTGTGGCAATCTTTCCTGACTTCCAGATTTAGTGCTGGATTTTCAGTTCCAACAATTCAAGGATTTCTGGAAGTTCTGAGGGCATAGGCGATCGTGCAATG
>PCWT01000026.1 GCA_002796245.1 Gammaproteobacteria bacterium CG11_big_fil_rev_8_21_14_0_20_46_22
AGCGGCACTCCTTCAAAAACCAACGCCAAAGCATCAGGTGATAACTTAACCTGATCCTCAAATCGTTGACTTAATGTTTTATTAACAGGAAAGCTACTTAGGCAATTCCAAGTGTATATAAGTTTTTGATATTCTTTACCAGCTAACGGCAAATAATCCTCTAGAATAAAATCTCCAATAGACGCTTTTTGAAGCAACTCTTTAAAAGAAGAGACGAATGAGCACGCCATGAATGAGTCAAACTTATTTTTTTGATACTCAAACTTAAATAAAATAGTGTCTTCCAAACTATCGTCATATTGCATACCTAACTGATAAATAGCCTGATGACTCCAAGGCAGTTTCATATTATGCACTTCGACTCCGTGTAGAAAAACAGGGGTCATATTCAGGTTAGCCTGAGAAAACCCAACACCAAAATAATCCCGCCCCAAATCTCCTCTAGATTCTCTTTGATCTCGAATAATACTCATTAACGGATACCATGAAAAATGAGAGGATTGCTGTCTTTGCAAAGATATAGCCTTAATCAAATCAGAGAAACATACACATTCATCATTTAAAATAACTTTTGCAGGCAAATTATTAATAAAACACCCCAAAACTTTTTTATACTTTTTGGGGCGCATATCTTTGGGATAACTAATAAGCACCTGCATTTGATTTAGGAATTTCGCTAAATGTAAACCATATAGTGCAAGTAAAATAACAAATCTTGTTGTATTATTTAAACTTGCCAGACAATTTAAACGATCTATCAAGCTCCCGTTAATTTCAAAAAATATAGCTTCACTACCTCGCGCATTGGAAACAAAGTTAGTATTGCCGGGCAAAGCAACAGATAGCGGCATACCCTTAAGAAATTTTCGCCAAAATCTTTTAGCCGCCTCCGGATTTTTTTTGCTAATTAGCTCAGCTTCAGCATTAATATATTCAGATAGGGAAGGTATATTGCTTGAAAATAGGACCTTCCCCGAAATAAGTGCATTGTATATTTTCGATATCTCGCGTGAAATAATAGCAAGAGATCTACCATCAAGCATTGTATGTTGCACATTGATCAGAAAGTAATAGGTATTTTTTCCTAATAACAAATGAAACCTTAATAAAGGGAACCCTGTTAATGAAAAAGGCAAATTCAACAAGCTAATAATCTGGCTTTCAACAGATAAGGCTGAATCTAATACAGATTCGAAATAAAAATCATCAATATTAAATGAAGCGCAGCAATTATGGTTACCATCATCGCTAAATTGAGAGCGAAAAAGCTCATGCCTCGTGATAAGAAGATGACATGCCTGTTTTAATACATCTTTACGTAAAGCACCTTGAAATTTGTAAACCGCTGAAACATTGTAAGCACTACTATCAGGGTTTCTAGCCCACTCAAGCCAAAATCTTTTTTGGTAAATAGATACAGGCAGTTCTTTATAATGCATCAGCACATACTAAAAGATGATTCCAAGCCACGATTATCATAAACATGATCTACAATGACTAAACAAAAAATAATATTAACCTGGTGTTGGTGACTCAGGTAAAGGCGCCTCTTCCCACTCGTTTAAGAGCGGTGGAGCACTACCATCACTAACGAACCATCGCTGCCCTTTCGTTCTATACGCATCTAAATCATTAATAACCTCTTGATGAAGATCATTCCTCACCCATTTATCTAGTGTCTCAGCATCAGAAAATTTAACTGTAATATTGATACAATCCTTGTCGTGATCATCTCGAGAAGTATCGATACCTACAAAACCTTCCTGCTTAGTAATGATGCTTTGTACATAAGGAAACCATGTTTCGTCAAAATAACGCCTTCCATCTTCGTTTAAATAATGTTTCACATAAACAACTATCATCAACTACCCCCTACATTTTTACTTAAAATCAAACTGTTAGCCTTTATCCCCGCCTTCATCAATAGTGAAGGCAAATGGATTAAAGTTTACACCAACATCATAATTATTCAATCCTTCTGCTTTTGCTGTTAGCTTTGCTAAAAAAAGTGCGGGTACTGCACCAGCGGCAGAAAAAACAACCATTATAACTAGCTCAGGAATTAAAAACGCACTGAATTCACTAAACGGCACTCTGCCCCAAAAGATAAAAACAATCGATATTGTCACCGTAACCGCATCGCCTATAATACTGGAGCCGGTACTTCTCATCCAAAAATACTTTCCTTGTAGCAAGATTTTCCATTTACTAATTAGATAAATATTAATGAATTGCCCTATGATGACAGCGACTATTCCAACGACTGTCCCCCTAAAAAGAAAATTCAACGCCATAGAATATGCGTGCGCATCTGCCTGCCAAAAAGGCGGGTAGGGCAATCTAATGACTATCGCAGTGCAAACAGCCAAAAAAAGTATGCAAAATAATCCTAGCCAAAGAATTTGCCTAGCAATCTGATAACCATATACTTCTGCGACTACGTCTGTAATCAAGGGAGAAACAAAATAAATAAAAGTTCCACCTGTTACATAATAACGACCACCAAGCATGATTAAACGATTAAGAAGGACTTCTTGAGTAAGAAAGCATAATACAAAAGCCGTCACATAAAAGATAAGATATTTATAATGTATGTGTTTCTGCAACATAGGCTTCGCTTCGACTATTTCTTCACTAGGAATGACTAATCGACGATAGTAACATAGGTTAAAATGAATTCCTATAACACATTTTGATCAAAAAATAAACAAGCCATTACATCGAAACTGCCGAAACACCATTATCCACGACTAAGTCTAAACCATGCACGGCACTAGACTCATCACTGGCTAGAAATACAGCGGGCCCCGCTAAATCCTCAGGTTTCATGAAGCCGGTTTTTGTGGGCGTATTTTGTTTTATTTTTTCACTGACCACAGGATTATTAACAAATGTCGCATTGCCTGGCGTATCTGTGCTGCCAGGTGTTAATAAATTGACATTGATATGATACTGCGCCAACTCAGCGACCAATGTCTTAACTAGCGCCCGCAGTGCGCCCTTTGTCGCGCTATAGGCCGATAAACTGGAAAACCCTAAGTTTGCGGCAATTGATGAAACAAAAATAATTTTCCCATATTGTTGCTTCTTCATATAGGGCACCACTTTCTGTGCTAATACAAAAGCACTTTTCAAGTTCGTGTTAATGCTAAAGTCAAAATCTTCCAGCGTATGATCTTCAAATAATTTGAATACCCCTAAGCCTAAATTATTGACCAAAATATCGACGCGTCCATATTTTGAAATGACGGTATCAACTAACTGACTGACTTGACCAGGCTGAGTCACATCACATGTGATGGAAAAAGCCTCTCCGCCATTTTCAAGAATTTTAGCCTCTAACTGCTTACCTGTTTTCGGATTATTTTTATTCACAATAGCAACCCTTGCGCCTTCTTTAGCATAGGCTAAACAAATCGCCTCACCTATGCCTTGTGAGCCGCCTGTAACAATAGCAACTTTGTTTTTTAATCTCACCCATCCTCTCCAATGATTTTCAACCTTTGAATAAACGCTCTTGCAACGCGCAAACTTTACCCAGCTTTAAAATAGTATAACAACTCAATTAATAGCCTTTTTACATACTGTAATCAATTCTTTTTCTGCTTCTAATAAAACAGCATGGCCACAACTTAATTGATAAAAGTCTGCATGAATTGCCTTGGCCACCACCCTTGCATCGTCGAGTGTTGAAAATTGATCCTCAGTCGGCGCGATAACAGTGGCCGGTACTGAAACTTCAGCAATCCACTTTGTAGCATCGAATTCCTTTAATGCGTCGGCCTGTCGAATCTGATCAAGTAGCGTCTGATTACTAAGCCCCTCTGAGATCATCATTTTAAAATCAGCAAAATTAACCGCCTGCTTAAAGCCCTGACCAAAAGCCACCTCCAATAATTTCTTAAAATATAAGTCAAGCTTGTTATTTTGCCTTAACTCTATCAGCACATTGATGTTTTTTATTGCTGCTTCACGCCAGGATACAACAGGGCTTAATAAAACCAGCTGACTCACTAGGTTAGGAAACGAGTACGCTAGCTGTAGTGCTATCGAACTACCGAATGCAAACCCAAAAAAATCCGCTTTCTCAATGCCCAACTTAAATAGCATTTCCTGTATGTTTTGAGCCAGCTCTTCGACAATCAATACACCACCATTATCCCGCGTTAAACCAATACCTTGATTATCAAATATTAAGACGCGGTGTGTATTTTTTAACGCATTAGCCACGGGTCGCCAAAAATCTATATCACAGGTATAGCCTGCAATAAAAACCAAAACTGAATCACCCTCACCAAAAAGTTCATAGTGAAAATTAACGTTTCCAGTATCTAAAAAGTTCATAACTTTAGAACTCTCCATCAATGGTTATTGATTAAGCTTACTTAAATTTCAACTTTAAAGCGCTTCCAGCAACCACAGCAGGATCTTCTCCATCATTTAAGACTTTTCGGCAAATCGGTGTATTATGCGTCTGCCCGGGCATTATCACTTTATTAATTGCAACACCTGCGTCCTTGAGCTTTTTCGCATAGGCTTCACCTTGAGATCGAATACCGCTGTATTCTGGAAGCAGCATTGTTGTACATGGCAACCCGTGAAAGCTGTCGCTCCAATAAGGTGAACAACGCATGTCTTTAGCTTGCGATTTATTTGGTGTATAAAAAGCCA
>PCWT01000027.1 GCA_002796245.1 Gammaproteobacteria bacterium CG11_big_fil_rev_8_21_14_0_20_46_22
TAAGACAAAAAATATATAACTGTAACAAGGCGCAATGGAACTGTCGCTTATCGATCATTACTGTTTCGCTGGGATTACGACTTCTTAACGTATAAGCCTGCTTAATCAAACTCATTATGTTCGAAGCCATCTCTGCGCTATATTGGCCAACAAAATGTTTAAGCGAGTCAGCATTAGAACCAATAACACCAGGCTTATCTAACGTGAAAGTCAATCTGACAGGAAATAAAACAAACTTTGTCAAATAACGCGCACCTTTAGCTAAAATCACCTCCGGCGCCGCTGTAAGCTCATGATATTTTTCAGGCGTCAGCATAAAGCCCAATATAAACTCGGCGCTTTCTTTCACAATCTCTTCATGTAACGGTGCCGTTAACCCATGGCGGCAATCATCTCCAGCCATTAAAATAGCGTGCTGAATAAAATCCAAACGGTCCAGCGCAGGAAAACGACCTATGCCTTTCGAAAAATCATCATTCTTCACACTACTCCAAAAAATGGATAAGCGATCCGAATAAGGCTCACCTATCGATGTGATTTCTTCCGATATTTTAGCGAATTTTTCTTTATCCCCCTTCTCGATTGACGTTAACATTACGACCGCATCAACATCACTACAAGCCGAAAAATCACCATGCGACCCTAAACTGCCAAATTTATAGATTGCAACAATACGACTGCCAAAAACTTTTTCCGTGTTTATGACAAAATCGCTCAATAAAATTTCAGCCTGTTGAATAGAATTCATTATATTAGCTCAACAAAAACCAACCGATAAAACATCCATTTATCCTTTTAAATCTATCAACGCCTGATACACTAACGTCTGAAAAGTTTGCACTGTCATAGAATAATCACACAATGATTGCGTCAAGAACAGGCCAATTAATTCTTCTTTAGGGTCAATCCAATAATAAGTTTTGGCAGCGCCCGCCCAACCGTATTCTCCGATGGAGCCAGGCAATTGTGATTTAGCTAAATCAATTAAAACTCTAGAACCCAAGCCAAAACCATAACCAGGTATTTCAAAGGTTGAAAACGCAATCGGTAAAAGGCTTTTTGGCAAGTGATTCATATGCATTAATTCTAATACTTTAGGGCTTAGAATACGCACCCCATCAAGCTCACCTTTATTTAACAGCATTTGCGTGAAACGAAAGTAGTCTTCCGCACTGGAAAATAAGCCGCTTCCACCACGGCAAAATACCGGATCATCAGCAGGATAGCTTTCTGTCATGTCCATGTGCGCTAATGGCTTATTTTCCCATGCGCTCATTAAATCTGACCAGCCGATATGAGGTGCAAATAAATTCTCACGGCCATACATAGTGGCCAGTCGAGAATGTTTTTCTTCCGGCAAATAAAAGCCTGTGTCTTTCATGCCCAAAGGTTTAAAAATAGTTTCGCTCAAATACTCTGGCAAAGATTTATTGGCAATAATCTCAACAAGCCTGCCGACCACATCGATACTGACACTATAAAACCATCGCGATCCAGGCTGAAAAGCTAAAGGTATTTCACAAATACGATCAATATATTGCTCTAAAGAAACACCGGCTCTCTTCGCCGAAACCTGTTTCTCCCTGTACATCTGGCATGAAGGAAAATCATCATAAAAGTCATACACCAGACCCGATGTATGCGTCAGCAAATGCCAAATCGTGACCGGCTGCGCTAAATCCACTAACTTTTCTTTTCCGGCTGCATCTTTCTCCAAAACCTTCAGCCGAGCGAATGCTGGAATATACTTTGAAACAGGCTCATTTAAATCAAATTTACCTTGCTCGTAAAGCGTCATCAGCGCGGCGCAAACAATAGGCTTAGTCATGGAATAAATACGAAACAGGGTATCATCTTGCATCGGCGCCTTCGACTCTCGGTCGCTATAACCAAACTGCTCAAAATGCACCACCTTACCCTGCCTTGCCACCAAGGTGCTAATACCTGAAAATTCGCCTTGATCAACTTTTTCCTGCATTAAATTATTGATGCGAGATAGTCGCGATGAACATAAACCCGCTGATTCTGGTGATACTATCTTAATCGTCATAATTACCTTCTCTTAATTTCTGAAAAACTGACAGACTTTGCATTTTTCTCTTCTTTCTGACCTAAAACTTGCACATACTGTGGAAATGCGATGACACCTCCCTCTAAGAGATACTGCTCAATCGCTTCAGCAATTTCCAGCACTGACTCTTCAGAAAAAATCGAGGTTGACGCCAGCTTATTTTTCATTGCCAACATATAGCCCACTGAAAAATCGACACTCGCTTTATTCTCTGTCATTAATGGCTGTGCTAGCCTAAAAAACTTTCTTGATAAGCCGAAAGACGGGTATAAAGAAAACAATCGCTTGCCCAAATAAAAATCCGTCTGATGAAATGTCGGCTGCAATAAAACTGCCTCTCGCCATTGGCGTGTCATCTCAGTTTCAGGGTCACTAAAAATGGCCTCATAACTTGTCACTGTTTCACAAAACAAATAACCATTCGGTTTTATCAAGCCCAGCATTTGCTTAATGGCTAATTCTGGATTAGCCAAATGTTCCAACAAAAAACGGGTATAAACGAGATCGACACACTCGCCAATCTCCGAAAGACGCTCAACCGGTAAACAAATATATTGAATATTCAGAACACCCTGCTTTTCAGCATAGGCTTTTGCAACAGCAAGCTGCTCTTCACTGATATCAATAGCGATAACCTTGCCACGTTTACCTACTTTTTTTGCCCAATGAACCGACATAATGCCGGTACCACAACCAATATCGGCGACAGTTTTTCCCTCAAGGTTTAATGAAACATCATCAATAAAACGCAAGCTCTCTGGATTACAAATAGCATTAAGCGCCAACAAACGCGCCTCATCGCTTTTACCAACGGGCATTGTATATTTTTCATAGCTTGCCATAACTTACCTCAACATGCTGTTCTAAGCACTGTGTCACAATAATACCTCTTGGGAAAATTTGGATTGTTTAAAAACCGTTGCGGTTTTCTTGATAGAAGGGAATACTCCGTGTATCTTAATAAAAACCCACCCAAATAACAAGCAAAACCATGAGGAAATTCCATGAAATTAACCATAGGTATTATCGGCATCGGCGCCATTGGCGGCACTGTGACAGGCTATTTATCAATGGTATCCGAGCTAAACATACACGCTTTAGCACGGAGTAACTATGAAGATTTAGCGCAAACTGGCTTAACGCTTACCACGCCAGATGGCAGCGAAATAAAGGCGGCAAGCCACGAACATTTACACTTTCATCAAGATGTTCAAACACTGCCTCCCTGCGACATCCTCATTTTATGCGTCCCAAGCCATGAAAATGCCGGCCTATTAAGTCAGCTAACATCAGCGTGCACTGCAAAAACGCTAATCGTCACACTACAAAATGGATTAGGCTTTGAAAAAGCGATTAATGCGTGTTTTCCCAACAATCCCTTATATAGCGGCACCTGCTGGATTAAAGCCAACAAAATCAGCAGCACTCTAGCACAACACGCTTTTGGCTTTGATATGATTCTCGCGCGATTTTCACCCAAAGCACTTGAAACACCTGTTGATGACGGACTTCATCAAGTTCAAACTGTTTTTGAAACAACACCGCTCAAGATTATCACAACGAATAGCCCACAATCCGCTCAACTCACAAAACTTGCGCTCAATGTACCTTTTTTCACATTAATGGCGCGCGAAGGATTGAGCGTATCTGAAATATTAGCCAGCGATGCCTTAAATACTGAACGCGATGCCTTACAAACAGAAATTATACAGGCAGCCCGCCGGTATGGCTCACCTGTTGATATCGATTATTTAGACAACATCCTGGCAAGCTTAAAAAAAATGCCATTAACGAATACGGCAGATCGTGAAAAGCAAAAAACCAATATGTTGAAAACCCTACCGGATAACACAGAAAAATTGCTAGCGTTTATGCAATCATTTAAAATAGCTCTACCCACTTTGAATAAATTATACCAAGCGATTAAAACAAAAAATTCTGACTCGGAGCGTTAAAATGCCTTTTATAAAGCTCAACAACAGCCAATTTTACTACGAACTTCATGGCCAACCCAGTAACAAAGCACTCGTATTAATTTCAGGCTTTGGTGCAGACCATACCTATTGGGAACCATTACTGACTGATTTAGTTAAAGAATATTATGTCTTGGTTTTTGATAATCGCGCGGTCGGTCAAACGCTTGACCACCATCATGAACCGTTAACCATTGAACAATTTGCTGATGATACGGTTAATCTATTTCAAGCGCTTGAGCTAAAAAAACCTCATATTGTAGGACAATCGATGGGCGGCGCTATCGCACTCGCTATTGCTCAACAATATCCCCATAAAATTGATCGCGCCTGCACAATGGCAGGCCCAGCTAAATGGCGCTTGAATACCGTTGCGGGCTTAAGAAGCATGCACCTTGCATACCGCGACAGCGCAAGCTTTGATGCCTTATTTCAAGCAGAACTTGGCTGGGTCTACGGTGAACGTTTTTTAAAAAATGTAGAAAAAATAGCAGCGCTGAAACAGTTACTTCAATCAAACCCCTACCCTCAATCTCTCCAAAATCAAGCACGGCAACTTCACGCTATCGAAGCTTTCGATTTAAGCGACAAACTAGAAAACATTCAAACTAACATACTCATACTCGGCGGCGAGGAAGATATCCTCTGCACACCTGCTGATTGTCAGTTTTTAGACAAGCACTTACCTAACTCAACGCTGGTCATGTTAGAAAAAGTGGCGCATGCCGCAAGATTAGAAGCGCCAGAAGAAACCTTCATGGCTTTATTTGATTTTTTTGCTTAATTTTAACTCTCTAGCAAACTAAACGAATGGAAAAGACAAAATTTCTAATCAAGTCCGAAACAATATCACCACGCCAATACGCTTCTTTATGACCCATATCGGGTAAAATTTGAAGCTCGCACTGGTTTCTTAAATTCTTCAACTGTTCAGCAAGTGCTTTTAAGCTTGGCACTGAAGGCTCTTGATCCCCAACGTAAATCAAAGCAGGTGACTTCACATATTGAACATAATCTTGATAATCAAACCATTCAGATGAATTAGCCGCCCATAGCGCTCTCGCATCATTTGCTAAAAGTGTTTGCCTTATTGATTCATTATCAACCTTGCTTCCCAGTAGGTTTTCTAATTTATCAACATAAGCAACAGTGCCTTGCTGTAATGCGGCCCTAATCGTTTCATCAAACAGTTGAAAATAAGGCGTGGCAAAAATATAAGACTTGAAATACTTAGGATAATACCTTGCTAACAAAAAACATTGAGCCGCACCAATAGAACCACCAAAGCAATGTGCTTGTTTAATTTTCTCTTGATCCAACACGGCAATTGTATCGTCAGCCCGACTTTTCAAACTGTATTCTTTGGGATCATGTGGCTTACTGCTTTTTCCGTAGCCTCGGCTATCAATTAAAACCAAAGTGAAATCATTTTTTAGCGCATCAACAAAACCCAGTGTATACCAGTCCTCAATCGAGTTGCCATTACCATGATGAAAAACGACAACTTCTTTGCCTTGGCCAACCACCTCATAATGAATACTAATTTCAAATCCTGTTTGCGCATCTTTTCTGGTTACTCGCATTAACTAAACCTCATCTTTAAAATAGATCAAATCCATCACAGGCGCTTCACAACCAAGCTTCGTTAATGCTGTTGAAATTTGGCCACGATGATGTGTGCCATGATTAAATACATGGTACAAAGCTTTCTCATAAGGCACAGTACTTTGAATGCCTTTGGTATTGGTATAATCTAAATTTTCAGGCAAAGCCCTTAAGTCCAGCGCTTCAATAAAATCAATCCAGCGTATAGCCTGCTGATCAAGCTCGGATTTTAATTGCTCTCTATCGCGCACTAACTCTTGATCTAAATGATCAACTTTTATTGTGTTTCCAACAAATCGAGAAAGCCAAAGCCGATCAACCAATAGCAAATGGTTCAGCGTGCCATGGATGCTTTTAAAAAATAACCCTAGATCTTTTCGATAAGATGCATCAGGCAACTGATCAACAATTTGGTAAAGTGCCTGATACGCCCAGCGATGGTAATTCGCTAAAATATTTAACATATTTTTTAATCCTTATGCTCAATTTGAAGCTTTTTTGTCATTGCGCGACTGCTTGTGAATAATACCCTTGAGGCAAAGCCGCTTTCTCGGTAAAGATAGGTGTTAATTTAGATGAATTCATGCGCTTACTCCCCCCCCCTATGATTATATGGTTTCATAGCCTATAGTCTATTCGTTAGATTCATTTTCAAGATTAATCGCAATGTCTCCCACTTCATTGATCCTTGCTTGAAGCCCAGAGCGAATAAGGCACTCACACACAGATTTTACAAAAGGCTTGAGGTAATCATTTAAATGCTTAAATCGGTCAAAAAAATCTGGATTGTCTAATAGGTGAATGTAGTCATCAGCATCACGATAGCCTATGTTTTCTTGCTGTAAAAATTGATCAACGCTCGATTGTATGGATGAAAATAACGTTTCATCATCGGCAATGACTTTTAAGCAATTCGTTAGCAATAATTTATCCGGTTGATTTTCATGAAAACACCACCAACTTCGGCAATTTAGCTGAGAAATATGATCTAGACTAAATGCAAACTCGACAGGCTGTAAACGGCCATTTTGTTTTTGAAAAATAGTATAAAGTGGTGCCGTACCATTTTCAAATACAAAGCCATAAACAAAATAACCCCCTTCTTTAAGCGCTTTTTCAATTTTTTGCATCGCCTGCTCATAAGCTTCTTTTGAAAAATATATAAATACAGCAAAACTTCTAATCAAATCAAACGCATTCTCATAGTTCATTGCTTGCGCGGTTAATATATCAAAATGAAGCCTACTTGATTCATAATGCGTGATCGGATTAATAATTAATTGCCCCGAGTCAGTCCATTGACTTACTTTTTCAGTTTCATCCACCGAATCTTTTACTTGATCCCATAACATTTGAAACTGATTAATATAATGTTCTTTTTCACGCCGATTAAACTGGTTGATTTTTTGTTCTGGATTACGTTGTATATAGACGAGATTTTTAGCTTGATCAAAACAAGCCGCATGCCCTTCATTATCATATAAGATATAACTTGGCATACCGGGATCAATCGCCGTGATATCCCACAAAGGAAAAGCGTTTGCTAAATCGAGCGTTGTCTCAGGTGGATACCCACAACCAATGTCTAATACCTGCAACGGTTTTTCTGAATCAAGCTTTAAGGTCCGATGAAAAACTTCATCAATGAGCTTTAATCGTCCTTTTGCTGTAATCGGTGGAACACGCTGCCATGCAGATAACATATAATTTTCGATATTTTCAGCTAGCCACTGTGCCCACACAGGCGGGAAGTTTTTCGCTTTAAAACCAGATAGATAAAAATACTGGAAATAAGTATCTAAAAAAGTGGTGATTTCTTCATTGTTTAAATCAAGCTGACTTAAACACCCAAGAACTTCTCTTGAAAGCTGTCCGTTAAAATATTTTTTGTTCCAATTATTGACAATAGTCTTTGTTTTCATTTATTCACATTTCCATCGCTTTAAATCCATCGATAAACACCCTATTCAACCGTCATCTTTTTTCTATTGCCACTGGGCTCCGTGCCCACCATCACACAAAAGACATAACAAGGCTCATCATACGGGTTAACCCAAGTATGCTCCGGCCCAATTTGCGCTAAAAAATCGCCTTGTTTTAATTCAAAGGTATTTTCCCCAGTCACACACTGAATCGCGCCCGACAGCACGAATACATAATCCACTGAATCAGTGTTATGGATATTGTGTTTTGACCAATCCTCAGGAATTGCTTGGCCTGCCTCAGCGAGCTCTTTTTCCATCTCTTTTATGGTAGGCATACGAACCACCATCACACGCATGGCGCCTTTAGGCAGCTCAATATTATAGGCTTGGCTTAAATGACGCGTCGCCAAAGATTGAGGACTATCTTCCGTATAAAATAACTCCTGTATCTGAAAACTCGGAAATATGTCATACGGCACAATCGTGCTCACCGCATTTTGAGAAATTAAAGTTGACTTACCCTCTTCAACCCCTGTCACAAAACGTTTACCTATTTTCATCATCATCTCCTGCTTACAGCTCACTCAATGCTTTAAATGCTTCTGATGTCAGTGGCGCATCAAAATCAACAATCTGATTTTCAACCAAATTTTCAAAAACAAATGAGTCTTCTGAGAGAATCTTCATCAGTTTATCTTTGTTCATGGATCGACTAACGATCACACCACCCATCTTACCTCGCCGAGGACCCGCCATGATAAAATCTCCGCTATCGATGTATCGCTTAACCCATTCAAGGTGCTGCTCACGATGCGGATCTACTTGTGTGCCAGGCACAATATAATTACTGATAATTAAAAACATAAGGTTCTCCTTCGCTTGCGCTTTTACGACGGATAGTAAATCTACATGCTGCCTAAGCACTACCCCATATTGATACTTCTTGGAAAAAACCTTATTGTCTAAAAACCATTGCGATTTTCTTGATAAAAGGGGGGAATTGCCTGTATTCTAATTACAATGAGTACAAATGACAAGTCAAATCACGAGCCTTTAACATGAACAACGATAATTTACAGTTAGCCAATGCTTATTACACCGCCATGAAAGAAAAAAATGCGGCAGAAATGGAGAAGCTTTTAAGCAACGATATTCATCTGCTCACCCCACTGGCCGAAACGAGAGGAAAAGAGCCCGCCATCACTGCTGCCAAGAATCTCTTTAAGCTTCTAAATACACTCAACATTCGCGCTGCATTTAGTTCAAACAATCAAACCATGCTGGCGATGGACTTTGAATTTAACCCACCGATTGGAAAACTACCTGTCGCCTCACTGATGACATTTCAACGTAACTTCATTACACACATTGAACTTTTTTATGATACGATGAAAATTATTGCAAAGAAAAGTGAGATTTTCGATTAATACCTAAAAACGGCTCTATGCCTTACGTAAAAATTGTTTTAACCTATATCAAAGATGTCACAAGGAAGCGCCTTGCTTCTTATTCCCTTGTGATGCACGTTTATGCAGCAGGACCGTGACTTTTTTAAAGTACACTGATTAATGCTGATTTTCAAAATTACTTTCTAGCAGTCATGTTTGCTTTCGAAAAGCTCACTCTATCACGCATGGTTTTATAATAAGCCAGAACCAAAGCACGCTTTTCAATGTCAGATTGAAAGCCTAAAAGTTCCAATCTAAACAATCGAGCGGTACCAGCAGCATCAGCCATCGTATATTGTTCGCCAAATAGAAACCCAGAACGAGCCTCAGCTAAAAGAGCTTCCATTTCATCCAACGCAGCGATAATCATTTTATTTGATAAATCAATTTCCACCTCAGTTAACTGCCGCTGTATAGCTCTTGCTAAAAAGTCACCTCGCGCCTTATCCGGATGCTTTCTTGCTAACATTAGTACTCGCTGCTCTTCTTCAGCACTCTTCTTATGATCCATCCAAAGGTAATGATAGCTCAATGTACGAATATGCGGATCATGCAGCTCTTCATCACGTTTACAGAAAGAATAAATCCGGCCTATCAGAGTTGAATCCAGAGTAATCATCTCTTTCAAATAATGATCGCTAACGTACTTCATTATATTTGTACTACCAACAATGATTTTTCCATTATCATCTAACGCAGGCACTAATGCTCTGGGATTAATACGTTGATATTCTTCGGTCAAGTGCTCTTGCTTTAATAGGTCTATATGATGCTCTTTCCAAAGAACACTCTTTTCAGCGAAATATAATCGTACTTTTTGCGAAGCATATGAGTTATTACAATGATACAAAATCAGCATTTTTATTTTCCACTAAAGATTTAACTTTGATTTCTTAGCATTAAGATAACGAGCGTCACCTTAACCAAATCATTTTACCTAAATCCAATCTTACTTTGCAATATAACTACAACTCAATTCTTAAGCGCCCCAATATATTGGGCTAGGATCCTGGCTCTATTATGCCCCATCAACTGGGAGATTTGTAGTCGAACGGCTCGATCAAGCTGCTTTTGTTCCGGTGACAATTATTTTCTTGATGGGCCGCCTTTAACAAAACACTCCCAGCCTGTTAATGCTTTATAACGCTCTTGCGCATACAAATGGCGCAGCCCATGAGTTTTATAAATTCCTTTTCGGCGAAAATACTGGTTAATCGTATTACGATAAGTCTTATAACTGGTACCCGATGGAATGAGCGAATGCTCTTTATATTTCACTAATGCTTTCGCTTTGTCTAACCATTGCCGTTGTTCGTCTGTCAAAATAGGCACATGACGCGGACGGCCGCCCTTCGTCCAGGAACCCTTTAAAAATAGCTGGTTTCCTTGGTCAGACAAACGTGTGGTTGAATTTTTAAACTTTCTTCCACGCGAAGTCCAAACAGCTTTTGCGCCTCTAAGCTTAGTTTTCGGTAGGGTTCGTGAACCTTATCTAAATCTGTTTTGCTAATGTCGCGGGATTTATCTTTATTGGTGACATATTCACGCTTGGGAATTTTTAGCGTTTTGTTGTCCAGCACGATTTCAGCTTTGTTAAATTTACCCATGAGCCAGCGAAGCGCGGCAGCTTTGTTACGAAGCGTACCCGGCATATCGCCGTTCGATTTCCAGTGGTCAACAAGTTTATAGACATGGCGTGTCCGGATGAATTTAGCACTATCGAGTTTATATCCCATTGGCCACAGCGTATCGGCAGTCTGTAATAATATTTCTCTCCGGCTAGTTTGTGTGCCAAATGAGCCATCCCTGTTATGTTTCAGTACATTGATAAACGTGCCTTTAAAGGTGTGTTTCTTTGCCATTTTTGAATCCTCTTAATATGATTTTTTGTGCTCACGCGGCGTTCACGCCGCGCTTAAAACCGTAATTGTTTGTTTTTATATTGAAAAAATTTTCGCGCAAGGCGCGTCACTCCCGACATTTTCAATATCGCGAGTGACGCGCCGAATAGCTATCTCGTGTGACTAACCATTCATGGTCAGCTTAGCTGATCCAATAATAGGTAAGTGTTGTTACACTCTGCATTAACAACAAAATTTATGCAGGCAATGAAGTTGCGACAGTGTGACCGAATAGCTGAGGCCGAAAACCTACCGCTTTCCCCGATAAAATCTGGTAAGCAAGTTGTTTCGTCAGCACGTGGTTTGCTATTGCAGCGAATAGTCGATGGCTTTAAATAAAGCCTATGATAGTGAATCTGTCCGGCGGACAGTGATTAATGAAAAAGACTACGCTGTCTTCGAGTGAAGACAAGCAGCCTTTTCAGGTTATTAAGCGTTAGCTTAAATAACCAATGTAGTAAAAAAGCTGATCATCAAATGATGATCGACCAGTTAAACGGTAGCGCACTTTAAAAAGCTTCTTGCTTTTAATGGGCTATCGGACAGTTGCTTATCATAAGCAACCAGGGGGGCACGTCATAACCCGAAAGTTATAGTGCTGCTTCAAGTGCACGCAGCTCGAGGCTAATTTTATAGATGCAGCCCAGCATCTTTCTTAAACCGTTTCGTCAGGCTTATCCATCTGCCTTAAAATTTCTTTTTCAATTTCTTTTGCATTCGGCAGTTTGTCACGCAACGCTTTAGGGAGACTGCGTGATAACGTAAATTCTGAAACGCCGACAGGTTTGTCAATGCCGCGTAAAGCATATTCCACATCAACATGATTTTTTGAGGCACATAAAATAATACCAATAGAAGGATTTTCCCATGGCTCTTTGACAAAATCATCCAGCAAATTAAGATAATAATTCATTTTGCCGGCGTACTCAGGTTTGAATTTACCAGTTTTCAACTCTACTGCTATCAAACATTGCAGGCGTCTGTTGTAAAACAATAAATCAATAAAATTCTCTGTACCACCGGGTGAAACAATTCGATATTGATTGCTAATAAAAGCAAAGCCGTAGCCTAACTCTAGCATGACTTCTTTAATTTTCCCGACCATGCTTTCTTCAAGCTGTGCTTCGAGCACCGGCTGGGTTAATCCTAACGTATCCAGCATGTAAACACTCTTCATCGCTTTGTCTGCTTGCTCAGCCAAGTGAATAGGTAATGCCGTCTGAAAATTATGATCTTTTTTCTCGACGATATGGCGCTCATAGGCTTGAGACTTGATTTGTATCTCTAAGACATTACGTGTCCAGCCCATGTCACGCGTAGATTTCAAATAATACTCGCGCGCCTGGTAATCCTTAACTTGCCCCAATATGACTAGATTTTGCCCCCCAGGGAATTTCTGCAACAACTTGTTGCAGATTTGGATAATCCTTATATTCCAAATAAAAACTGCGCATAAACCATAAGTTTCTTGCAGAAAAACCGGCAGTAACTCCTTTTAGCCCCCGCTTTAAATCCAGCGAAAGCTGCTCAACAACTGACTTTCCCCAACCATGCTGCTCTTGGGCTTTAACAATTTGCTCTCCAAACCACCAATACAACTCAATCTGTGCTTTGCAAGCTGCTTTAGCAATACTGATGCGAGTGGAAATAATTTTCGACTGTGCTGCCTTCAAAAAAGCTGAATAATGCTTATTTTCAATATTTAACTCGGTTAATTCAAATTTTTTTGTCATTACAGTGCACCTCATTCATTAACTAATCACTTGCCATCTGCTTTCTTTAATATATCTTCTCGCCTCTTGCCAAGCTTTTTCGCTGCAGCAATTTTATGTTCTGAAGCTAGATGCGCGTATTTCTTTGTCATTTTAGGATCAGTGTGACCAAGAAGCTCCATAACCGTATACAAGTCAGTACCACTCATGACATGCTGGGAAGCATAATCATGTCGTTGATCATGCCAGTGAAAATCTTCGATACCCGCAAGTTCAAGTAAAGAATTCCAGCTTTTTTTCACATTCGCAATATGACTTCCTGGTTTTTTGCCTGGAAACACCCAGCCTTTGCCCTGATGTGAACCATACGTTTGATCATACCATTGGATTAATATGTTTGATGTGTTTTCATCGAGCGGCACATCGTAACCTTTTTCAGTTTTCACAATATCTGGTGTTAACTTTAAAATAACATTGTCTTTGTCTTCGCTATCAACATGTCGTTCCCATTCTAATCGAATCAAGCTACCAAAACGCACCCCGCTCCCTAATGAAATTAGCACCATAGGCTTCAAATAATCTACAAACGCTTGCTGACGCAAGTCGGGATAAAGCGTATATCCACGTGCTTTTCGCCAAGCATTGCCCTTATCTCTTTTAGCGCGCAGTTGTTCTTCTCGGTCATCGAGTGCTTTTAATAGGTTTAAAAATTCTTTTTCACTCAAAAACCGCACGCGGTTCTTTTCAGCCACTTTAAGTTTTTTAAGGCCGATCAGTGGATTACTATCCAGGTATTTATACTCAACAGCCTTGCTTAAAAAGGCGGACAAGCGCTCAATATAGCGGTTTAATGTTGCAGCCCCTATGGGTTCTTCAACTCTCACTTTTTCTTTGCCTTGCTTTTTTATCCTAACCCGACGTCGCTCAAGCTGTTCTTTACTACGCCAATGTTCAACTTTTTCTAAGGTAATCGCTGTCAGCGGTTTTGTGCCAAACAGTGGTTTAAAATTACTTTCGAGCACCTGAAAAGTCGCATCAGTCGTTTTAGGATGCGTGGCTCGATACCAGGGTTTATATTTTTGCTCTAAAAATGCATTAAATGTGTATTGGTTCGCTTTTTCCTGCCTCAGATCACATGCTTGCTTTTTTTCTTCATTGGGGTCGACCCCTTTTGAAACTTTACCTCGCACAAGGCCAATCGCTTCCCTTGCCATAGCAACTTTAAACGTATGTTTGTTATAGCGGCCAATCGTATAATGTTTCCCTCGGCGATACTCATAACGGAAAGTCTTTATACCGCTGGGATACACTCTAATGTAAAACCCACTTTCACCGCTATCACGAACATCATAAGCCTTGTCGCTCGGTTCAAGCTTATCAATCATGTTATTTGTCAGATTTGCTGTGTTTGTCTTCTTTCCCATAAACTCACCTTTAATCATTAGCCCGCACAAAGCAAACCGAGCCTACTCAGGGATTCGCTGAGGGTGCATCAAGGGTGCAAAATAATTGTAAACTAATGATAGCCAATCACCAACCGTGAAAACGGGTGAAAAATGGCCAATCTTGCCGTGTTAAGAATAACTTATTGATAAGTAATAAAAAATAAGGCCTTGTCTTGCTTGATTTTTCATTATTTTGGATTATTTATGATCAATTAATATCGGGACGGCAGGATTTGAACCTGCGACCCCTTGCACCCCATGCAAGTGCGCTACCAGACTGCGCCACGCCCCGAAGGCTGAAATACTACCAGTTCAGCGTGTTTTATCAATCATTTTCCGGCAATTGCCCTCGAGTAATATCGATCATCGCTTGGCGATCTTCAGGACCATACATCGTTGAACCCACCGGGATCGCATAGTCTGTCGCCTCTTTTATTTTTGCAATATACAAAGGCCCAAAGCCACCACACAGCTCAATCATCTGGCAACCTTCTGCCACTAATTGTTTTGCAATATCAAGCGCAGCATCGCGATCAAACACATCCACACCCACCATGGTGATTTTACAGCGGCCGTTGTCGACCACCGTGGTGTGATCTTTCGGGTTAAAGCCCGGGCTGCAATAAATAAAGGCCCAATTTTCTACCATCATTATGCTCCTATTAAATTTCCGCTTATTGTAACGTTTTGCCGTCGGTCTCAGAACTTACTTGGCGACGGCTGGCCCGATACCTGAACTGCCGGCGATGATGATCACGCTTTTATCTTTTAACATTGATTCTCTTTTACAAAGCGTCGCTCAAATGCAATAAAAACTCACGAATAAAGGCTTCATTACGTTTGTAATATGTCCATTGTTTGTATCGCGTGCCGATCAATAAATGGCTACTTTCCAAAATGGATAAATAACTGGAAATCGTCGACTGAGATAAGTTGGCCTTTTTCTGAATTAAACCGCAACACACACCATACTCCTGATCCGTCGGATTCCAATTGGCAAACTGCTTCGCCGGATCTTTGAGCCAAGTTAAAATGGCCCGGCGCACGGGGTTGGATAAGGCTTTGTAGACACTGATTTCATTCATAAGGATCATTATACAGAAAAATTGCCATATCGCAATAGTTCGATACATTTAGATATAAAAAAACATATCTCACCGTTAAGAAAACATTAATTTTAATTGTGTATATTTCTATCAATTAAAATGAAAATAACAAAGTGAGCAAGCCATAACGATGAGACCATTACCAGGAATGCCTTACGACGGGCCACAGGAAGAAAGCTTCTCTCCCCCCCCCTTTGATGACCGCCCAGAACCGCTGGCACTCACAACACGTTCTGAGAGAGCACAACATCTTGAAGACAGACTTGACGAGCTAGGCGTCAACACCATAGCCGACGAGACCCCAAGTGATAACAACACAGATCTCAGCGAAGCCGACAGAAAAACACTTTCTCAACTATCTAGAGCCCACAAAACCAGAGAACACGCACAATACATCAAACCTCAACGAACCCAGGCACCTTGTGACAATAAGGTCGATGAATCATTCAAGATGCAAGACCTCATCCCGCCCACTGCTAAAATAAAAGACCCCAGGCTATTACGCCACATTTTAGATTATCCCACTCCGCCTCCACCTAACCTTAAAGATGAAGCAGAACATTTCATGCAGCAATACGATGGTAGCGAACAATTTAAGCATGAAAGCTTGCATCAACATCCAGTGACACCGCAACCACATGATGACCAGGTTGACCAAGACTGGAGCAGGTTTGAAATGCGTAGTGATTGCACAACTACAGATGGCTCAGAACCTCTTTCGGACACACCACGCACTTCAATCTCATCATCAAGCCTGGTGCCCGAACAAACTGTGAGCAGTTACGCCCAGATTTCAGAAAGAATGCGGGCCCTTGAAGCTTTAAGGGCTCGACAAAGTAGACTAGGACCAATCTCCCCACGGACGCCAACAGCAGAAAAGCCTGACCTGCTAAACGCTATAACCGAACTTACGGAAGCTGACAAAAAGGCAATAGATTCATTAAAAAAAAATCGCGCCAATATCCAAGCAGAGATGCTCGAAGCAGACAACTCAAGATCTGCGTCGACAACATGCGCACCAGGCAATAAATACTTAGCAGACAGAATCACTACATTGCTAGCCCGTGCTGCTGCATTGAAGAAGCAACCTTTTACCACACCAACAGCAGAACAAAATACCAACAGCAGCCCTCAAGCTAACCGGTGACTATCTCATCCGCCATAAAACTGATCGTGCCGGCGTAGAACGTGGAATTGTTGTACGTCATGATCACACGCCAGTTATTAAAGATCATATAATCAGGCCCGCCGTAAGGGTGAATAATGGAGGCCTCGAGATTGTGTCGCGGAAAATGCCAGCCGTCGGCAGCACGCACACCCATCGCGCGCCAAGCGCTCACGGGTTTTTTCTCAGAATAGCCTATTAAATTTTCTGGAAAACCGTGCGGCAAAATCACTTGCACACGTATGGGCTCGCCACGCTGCCAGCCATTGAGTTGCAAGTAGTTTGCGATCGATGCCAACGCATCTTCTTTATTACGCCAAATATCTTTATGGCCATCGCCATTATGATCCACCGCATAATGATGCCAACTTGAAGGCAAAAACTGCGTGTGACCTGAACCACCAGCCCACTCACCTTTGAAGTGTTTGCGATCCACATGCCCTTCTTGCAAAATTTTTAAAGCATACACCAATTCTTTTCTAAAAAAATCTTCACGGCGCCCCTCATACGCTAAGGTGGCCAAGGAGCGGATCACATCAAAGCTGCCCATGTAACGGCCGTAGCTGGTTTCAAGCCCCCAAATCGAAACGATATACGATGGTGTCACACCATACTCTTGCCCCAATTGTTGCAACAGCACTTTATTGTTTCCGTATTCACGTCGACCGAGCTTGATGCGGTACGCATCGGCGCGTTTATTGCGGTACTGCAAAAAGGTTAAGCGTTTCTCAGGTTGTGTGCGATCCAAATGAATTTGGCGATGACCAATCGTCATGCCCTCAAATATCTCATCGAAAAATTGCGGTTTAATGCCGGCGGATACCGCTTGTTGTTTAAAGCCTTGCAACCAGGTCTGGAAACTTTCACGCGCTTGCGCACAAAGTACGATCGATAAAGAAAAAAGAATGACCAGAAGTTTACGCATCGCACGGTCCTTGTTGCTACGGTGTTTATTAGAGTATCGGAAGCACAAAGCTTTCACAAGTGTGTACTTGTCAAATGCCAGACGTGGGCCTTCAATTTTTCTTGCGCGGGGCCTCTGAAGGCATGGATGCCGTAAGGGAGCGGCCATGGATGGCGAAAAGCGTCCCTGCGCAAGAGAAAGCGCAGGCCAAAAGAGTCTGGCACTCAGGTTACAACCGCCAACATTCAATGAGAGATAGGGCTTAAACCGCTTCCTCAAGCGCTTGAACCATCGCTTCGAGCTCTTCGATTAACGGGGTTAAATCAAATTTCGAGGCGGGTTGCGCAGCCGGCGCATGGCCTGCTTTGTCACGCAAAGCTTGTCGGGCACCATTAATCGTAAAGCCTTTATCGTATAGAAGATGGCGAATTAAGCGAATCAGCTCGACATCTTTCGCCTGATAATAACGGCGACTGCCGCGGCGTTTCACCGGCTGAATTTCGCTAAATTCTTGCTCCCAATAACGAAGCACGTGTGGCTTCACTTCGCAAAGTTCGGCCACTTCACCAATACTGAAATAACGTTTATGCGGCAATGGGGGTAACTGAGACTCACTCATGTTCGCTCTCGCTCACTGAATCGTCAGCCGGATGATAATGCGACACGCGTTGACGCAACTGTTGGCTAGGTTTGAACGTGACGACGCGGCGTGCGCTGATGGTCACAGGCTCGCCGGTTTTTGGGTTACGACCGGGACGCGAAGGTTTCTCACGCAATTCAAAATTACCAAAGCCTGAGAGCTTCACGGATTCACCACGCTCTAAAGAATGCGTGATCTCGTTAAAAAACGCTTCAATCAAATCCTTGGCCTCGCGTTTATTCAATCCAATGGATTCGTATAAGTACTCTGCTAAATCCGCTTTAGTCAGTGCTGTCATCTACCTATCCCTTAAGCTTGCGGCAAATTCGCAGGCCAAGGCATCAACCACAGTGTTCGTCATGTTGTTGATATCCTCGTCGGTTAAGGTTTTCAAACTATCTTGAAAAATCAAACCGATAGCCACACTTTTTTGCCCTTTTTCGACACCGTCCCCAGTATAGACGTCAAATACAAGCGTGTCTAACAAGCGATGGTCAGAATGTGTTTGAATACAAGCCACTAGCTCAGATGCGCTCACATTTTGAGCAACCTCGAAGGCTAAATCGCGACGAACCGCCGGGAATTTCGAGACCGGCGCGTATTCACGACTAGCCACATCACGAAACATGGCCACATCCAGCTCAAACACATAGGCCGGCACTTTGAGGCCCGCCGCTTTTTGAAGGCTTGGATGCAACAAGCCGAGATGCCCAACAATATGATCACGGTAGCACAAAGCCGCCGATTGGCCTGGGTGCAGATTCGCGTGTTCTGTTTTTTCAACACTCACACTGCTCAGCCCAAAGTGGGACAACACACTTTCCACATCACCCTTCACATCAAAAAAATCCACGTGGCTGTGATCGTCACACCAATTTTCACGATAGCGCGCGCCGATGATCACGCCACCCACACGCAAGCTTTCTTCAAAACCTTCGCCGTCGTACGCATAACAACGTCCGATTTCAAATAAGCGCACGCGTTGTTGCTGACGTTTTAAATTATAACTCGCAGCCTGCAATAAACCCGGCCACAAACTTGAACGCATCACAGCCATGTCTTGTGAGATCGGGTTTAATAATTCAATCGGTCTAGCCGTGGAGAAAGCCTCCTCCAATTTTTTCGGAATAAAACTGTAGGTAATCGCTTCATGATAATCGCGCGCGGCAAAAAAGGCTTTTAAATCAGCCTCATCAAAACCAGGGGCAAGGCTCACCGCCTCAAGCTTTAAAGGTGTTTCAGGGATCGCATCGTAACCGTGAAGACGCAAGATTTCTTCAACCACATCTTCAGGAATGGCCATGTCAAAACGGTAGCTTGGCGGCTTGATAAACCACTCATGGCCGGACTTGGCCACTTTTACATTCAAACGCGACAAGGTATTTTCGATTGTATTTTCATCGATCTCAAACCCACTGATAGCACACACTTTTTCATGCGTTAACGCAATCTCATCGCGCTTCGGCAAATCGTCTAAGCGTTCTTGCGTCGTCACAGGGCCACACGCCCCACTCGCCAAACTTTTCAAAAGCTCGCAAACACGGTCAAGTGCGACCGCCGGCAACTCAAAATCCACACCACGGGCATAGCGTTGGGCGGCATCGCTATGAATGTTGTGGCGCAGTGAAGTTTTTGCAATCGTGGCTGGCGCAAAGAACGCGCTCTCAATCACCACGCGTTTTGTGTTTTCGCTCACAGCACTGTGCAAACCGCCCATCACACCGGCCAAGGCCAACGGGCCGCGATCATCAGCAATCACCAAATCATCATCGCTGAGTTTAATGGTGCTTTCATCCAACAAGGTGAGCGATTCACCCGCCCTGGCTTTTCGCACCGTGATGCCGCCATCGAGCGTATCACAATCAAAGGCGTGCATGGGCTGGCCCATATCCCACATCACCCAATTCAACACATCAACTACGCGGTTAATACTGCGAATACCGGCGCGACGTAAATTTTCTTTCAGCCACAATGGCGAAGCTTGGCTATTATCCACTTGCAACACACAAGCCAAATAACGTGGACAACACGGGCCGGCTGATAAGGTCACAGACACCGTGTCAGCGATCGTAGCTTGATGGTGTTCACTTTTCTGCGACAACAATGGCTGCTGGAATAGCGCTGATAACTCACGCGCGATGCCTTTCACGCTAAAGCAATCGCCACGGTTGGGCGTAAGATCAATATCGATCAACTCATCGTTAAGCTGCAAATACTCACGCACGCATGTACCCACTGGCGCATCGGCAGGCAGCTCCAAAATACCCTGGCTGTCTTCGACCAACCCGAGCTCTTTTTCCGAGCACAACATGCCGGATGATTCCATACCGCGAAGCTTGGCTTTTTTGATGTTCATTTCGCCTATCGTGCCGCCCACTTGCACCCAGGCCACTTTCAAGCCTTGTCGCACGTTTGCCGCCCCACAGACCACTTGCAAGGTTTCTGTACCGTTTGTGACCTGGCAAACGGACAAACGATCAGCATCGGGGTGTTTTTCACAGCTTAATACTTCGCCCACCACAACCCCGGTAAATTCACCGGCAATTTTTGAGACACCATCGACCTCAAGGCCGGCATGCGTTAAACGCTCACACAGATCGTGCGTTGAAATTTTGCTGATATCTATCCACTGAGCCAGCCAGTGTCGAGTGACTTTCATCTAAAACTGCTCCAAAAAACGCACATCATTTTCAAATAGGCTGCGCAAATCATCGATACCGTAGTACAACATCGCCAAACGATCGATGCCCACGCCAAAAGCAAAGCCGCTGTAGCGCTCAGGGTCAATGTTCACCGCCTTTAAAACGTTCGGATGAACCATGCCTGCGCCCAAAATCTCCAACCAGCCAGACTGCTTGCAAATACGGCAGCCCGCGCCTTCGCACTTCACGCACTGCATATCCACTTCCGTGGAAGGCTCAGTGAACGGAAAATACGACGGGCGAAAACGCAGCTTGATCGGCTTATCAAAAAAAGCCGCTAAAAATGTTTTGAGCACTGACTTTAACTCGGCAAAGCTTGTTTTCTCAGCAACATATAAACCTTCGAGCTGATGAAACATCGGCGTGTGTGTGACATCAAAATCGCAGCGATAAACTCGCCCCATAGCAACCAAACGAATCGGCGGCTCGTGCGCTCGCATATCACGAATCTGCACCGAGGACATATGCGTACGTAACAGATAGCCGTCGCCAAAATAAAAAGTATCGTGCATGGCTCGCGCCGGGTGATGTTCAGGAATATTGAGCGCGGTGAAATTATGAAAATCATCCTCAATTTCAGGGCCATCAGCCACACGAAAACCCATGTTCGAAAAAATGCGCGCAATGCGTGCCTTGGCTTGCGACACCGGATGCAGGCTGCCATGAGCCGCAGTGGCTCGCCCAGGCAAAGTGACATCGACTGCTTCAGAAGCCAATTTGTCTGCCAAAGCTTTAGCCTCTAAGGCGGCCATTTTTTGGTTGATGGCCTCAGAAATTGCCTCTTTGGCCTCGTTGACCTTTTGCCCCATGAGCGGGCGCTCTTCGGCCGATAATTGGCCTAAATTTTTTAAAGACTCGGTCAATACGCCCTTTTTACCCAAATAATGCACACGCAAATCGACCAAGGATTGCTTATCGCAGGCCTTGGCAATCGCCTCTTGGGCCTCTGTGGTCAGTGCTGTGAAATCTTGCATCGTCATCCGCCGCTAAAAAAGAGCTATTATCCCCATAAGTACTTTATTTTCCTAGAGTATTTTTGATAAAAAAGCGCCAAAAAATAGCCAAATTAAGCTACACTGTGGCAGATAAGGAAACCTACATGCCATCTCTCTGTTGTTATAGCACACAAGCTGAACTGAAAACCTTACTTGAGCCACTCGGCCAGATTGTCTTCACAGATGAGCACTTAAATGCTAGCACCTGCACATTGGCTCAAGGCTGCGATACCGTGTGCGCCTTTGTGACAGATACACTAAATCGCGACGTACTCTGCAAACTGGCTAAACAAGGCATAAGACATATTGCACTTCGCACCTCTGGCTATGACCATGTCGATCTCAGCGCAGCCGACGAGTTTAAATTAATCGTGACCCACGTGCCAGCTTATTCACCACAAGCTATCGCAGAACATGCCGCTGCTTTAACACTCATGCTGTCACACAAACTGCAACAATCACTGCGCCATCAAGCTCATCTTGATTTTAGACTTTCGGGTCTTTTAGGCTTTAATCTTCACCAAAAAACCGTGGGTGTTATAGGCGCTGGCAGCATCGGCGCTTGTTATGTAAATATCATGAAAGGCTTTGGCGCTAAGCTCATTGCTTATGACCCTTATCCCAAACCTGATTTGGACGTTGAATACACAAGCTTAAGCAAGCTGTTTGAACAAAGCGATGTAGTCAGCCTACACTGCCCACTGACCAGCAAAAACCGTTACCTGATTAATACCCATAACCTTCAAAAAATGAAGCCAAACGCCATCCTTATCAACACGGCACGAGGTGGGCTGGTCGACACAAAAGCATTACTGTACGCACTGGACCATAATTTACTGGCTGGCGCCGGTTTAGATGTGTATGAATTCGAAAAAGGCGTTTTTTTTGAGTCGCTCACAAACCTCAAAGACCCCTTGCTTAATGCGCTTTTGGCAAAAGACAATGTCGTGATCACACCACATCAAGCCTTTTTTACACAAGAAGCGCTAGAAAACGTTGCCGATATTGTGACTGACAATATTCAATCCTTTTGGCAGGGGATAGCGAAAAACACCGTTGAAAAATCGCGGCACTAGTGCGAGCATTTTTTGATTGAGGAAAAATTCAGGATGATGTTAAGATGATGCACTCAACATCTGATTTTCAAACGCTTTAGGTATAGATACATCAATAGAGGAGTAAAGCTCATGGAAAAATTCGTAGTGATGGTCGCAGGCATCTGCCAAGCTGGCATGGAAGATTATGTGAAAGAGCATATGAAGGCGATCGTCAAGCACTCGCGCCAAAACCCGGGCTGCCAGATTTATAATGTGCACCAATCAACGGCCAACCCGCGTGAGTTTATGATGTACTCGGCCTGGAACAGCCAAGATGATTTTGATAAACACAATAAAACCCCAGAAATTGACGAGCTAAAGCACAAACTTGCGAAAGTATTTTTCATCAACGAATCACCGAAGACCTACTGGCGCACGCTCGACTAGAAGCTCAAAACTCCAGCCAAAAAAACCTATTTCAACCGTTTTTACTTGAACAAAAAATGCTCTCCTGCTAGAATTGGGCGCTTTTAAATAATTTAAATAATGGAGCTTATTATGAAACGAACCAGCTTAATTTTATTGTCCACCTTGCTTACGGCCTCTGTTTTTGCAGCGAATGCGACTATCAATATCCATAACAGAACAGGACAAACAATATACAGACTTTACATGAAACCAGATGCGACCCATTGGTATCCTTCTCCGGCCGCGACACTCGATATGTCCAAACCGGACACACAAGGCGGCCCCGTTGCTCTATGGCTCCAGGGAATCAAAGACGTTGTAACATACGGCACTGACAGCGACAATAATTGCCAGCTGATAGTCGGGGTTACAGCCTCTTCAGACGCTTTCTATAGTCCTCAAGTTACCTGTGTTGGTAAATTTACCGCTAACGATTTCACCGATAACCACGATTGGACGGCTGACTGGACTATTTACAGTTTGGCGAGCAAAAAATAAACCGTCTTTTCTCTTTTCAGATAAGGGCTCATAGAGCCCTTTTTTTATGTCTCTTTAAAATAGTTGCCTCCCAGAATAGGGCGCCAATAAAAAAGCGCCCGAAGGCGCTTTTCAATGATGATGATTTGGCTCGTGTATTAGGCTAAAGCGGCTTTCGCTGCTTCAACCAATTTGGCCATGGTGTCTTTGTCGTGTACTGCGATATCCGCTAATACTTTACGATCGACATGAATATCAGCTTTTTTCAAGCCGTTCATGAATTTGCTGTAAGACATCTCATGCTCACGGACTGCCGCGTTAATACGAACGATCCACAATGAACGAAACTCACGCTTACGTTGTTTACGGTCGCGGTAAGCGTACTGAGCCGCTTTAATGACCGCTTGCTTGGCCACACGAAACACACGACTGCGCGCACCGTAATAACCTTTCGCTTCATCTAATATCTTTTTGTGTCGACGGCGTGCCATCACACCGCGTTTTACTCTTGCCATGATTTCCTCCAGTTTGTTTTAAGTTGCTTGGCATCAAGGCAGAGCCAAGCGAACTGTCTGTTTGAGACCCCTATAATCGATACCGAAGCCTCATTATTTAAGAAATTAAAATGGCTATGAGAAACGTAGCAAAACTTTCTTTTAGGCGCGCAGTTTACACAAAAGTAAATGAGCACCTAAAAGAAAGTTTTGCATAGTTTATCGACGCCATTTTCATTTCGTCTTATCGCTCACCCATCATGTATTCAACCGCTCTTTGATCACTAGGATGCACAAGCAAGTTTGAACGTAATTGGCGTTTACGCTTTTGCGATTTCTTCGTCAAGATGTGGCGACGGTGAGATTGCTTACGCGCAAACTTGCCGCTACCGGTTTTCTTGAAACGTTTCATCGCTCCGCGCAATGTTTTCAATTTAATTTTAGCCATGAATCATTCTCTTCTTCAGTCTATTTCTTTGGTGCCAATACCATCATCATTTGGCGGCCCTCGAATTTAGGCTCTTGCTCAACTAAGGCTTGCTCGCTGCTATCAGCACGCAAACGATTAAGCAATTCCATACCCAGCTCTTTGTGTTGCATTTCACGACCGCGGAAACGTAAAGTACATTTCACTTTGTCGCCTTTTTCCAAAAAACCCAAAATTTTAGTGAGTTTAATTTGGTAATCGCCCACATCAGTGCCCGGACGGAATTTGATTTCTTTTATTTGTACCTGCTTTTGATTCTTTTTCGCTGCCGCTTGTTTTTTGCTTTGCTCGAATTTGTATTTACCAAAATCCATCACTTTGCAAACCGGCGGGTTAGCCGTTGGGGATACTTCCACCAAGTCCAGACCAGCCTCATCGGCTAACGTTAAAGCCTCACGCAAGGAAATCACCCCTGCTTGCGCGCCATCCGCGTCAATCACCCGCACCTCTCGGGCTGTGATATCACGGTTGATACGAACATTTTTTTGCGTACTAATAAAAGCCTCCTAAATTCACTGTTTCGCCTGCACTTGGCTATTGAGCTTCTCAACCAAAACCTCAAGCGACATAGTGCCTAAGTCCTCGCCTTCACGAGTCCTGACGGCCAGCTCTTGAGTTTCGGCTTCGCGGTCGCCCACGATCACCAAGTACGGCACACGCTGTAAAGTGTGCTCGCGGATTTTAAAGCCAATCTTCTCATTCCTCAAGTCAGAAATGACCCTAAACCCTAAATTTTGGAGATTTTTTGCCACATTTTGGCAATATTCGGCCTGTCGATCCGTAATATTCATCACAAGCACCTGTTCTGGCGACAACCAAAGCGGGAAACGGCCCTCATGGTGCTCGATCAAAATGCCAATAAATCGCTCAAGCGAGCCAAAAATTGCCCGGTGAATCATGACCGGGTGGCGGCGTTCGCCGTCTTCAGCCACATACTCAGCACCTAAACGACCTGGCATTGAGAAATCGACCTGAATGGTGCCGCATTGCCAAATTCGGCCTAGGCAATCTTTCAGTGAAAATTCAATCTTCGGCCCGTAAAACGCGCCCTCACCCGGATTGTATGACCAATCGAGCTTGTGATCATCCAAAGCCTCAGCCAACGCTTTCTCCGCTTTATCCCAAACCGCATCCGAACCAATACGCTCCTCGGGCCGAGTGGACAATAGCATCTGACATTCGGTAAAACCAAAGTCCTTATAGATAGAAAGAATAAGATCAATCGAAACAGAGACCTCTTCACGTATTTGATCGGGCGTGCAAAACGCATGAGCATCATCTTGGGTGAAGGAGCGCACACGCATCAAACCGTGCAAGGCGCCCGATGGCTCATTACGGTGCACCACACCGAACTCACTCAAGCGCAACGGTAAATCACGGTAGCTTTTCAAACCCTGGCGAAACACTTGCACGTGCCCCGGACAGTTCATGGGCTTGATCGCATAGTCGCGATTCTCAGAATGCGTGACAAACATATTCTGTTCGCCAAATTTTTGCCAGTGGCCCGACTTTTCCCACAAGCTCCGGTCCATAATTTGCGGCGTGCGAATTTCCTGATAATTATTTTCACGCATACGAGCGCGCATGTAACGCTCAATCGCTTTATACACTTCAAAGCCACGCGGATGCCAAAACACCATGCCGGGCGCTTCTTCCTGGAAGTGAAACAAATCCAAGGCCTTGGCCAATTTTCGGTGATCACGCTTTTCCGCTTCTTCGAGTTGATGCAAATACGCTTTCAGTGCTTTTTTATCGGCCCAAGCGGTGCCATAAATACGTTGAAGCATTTCATTGTTTGAATCACCTCGCCAGTAAGCCCCGGCCACTTTCATTAATTTAAACGCGCCGGTCTTCGCTGTCGACGGTACGTGCGGCCCACGGCATAAATCTTCAAAGTCACCCTGCTGATACATGCTTAGAGTTTCGTCTTCGGGTAAATCGCGAATAATCTCGACTTTATAATCTTCGCCCAAGTTGGCGAATACGCTGATCGCATCATGACGCGACACTTCTTTTCGCACGATCGGCAAATTTTCCTGCTGAATTTGCTCCATACGCTTTTCGATTTTATCCAAATCCTCTGGCGTGAATGGCCTTTCAAACGCAAAGTCATAGTAAAAACCGTTTTCAATGACTGGGCCAATGGTCACCTGGGCTGAAGGGTAAAGTTGCTTCACGGCTTGCGCCAAAAGATGCGCACAAGAGTGGCGAATAATCTCCAAAGCTTCGGGTGATTTTTCGGTGATGATCACAAGGCTTGTATCAGCTTCAATCATAAAGCTCGCATCCACAACTTTGCCATCAACACGACCCGCCAAGGTTGCTTTAGCAAGACCAGCACCAATGCTATTAGCCACATCCATCACAGACACAGCATGATCAAACTCACGGCAACTGCCGTCAGGCAACGTAATTTTAGGCATGGGTAGACTCCTCATATCAGTGGTGACCCCTACCAAAGGCCACGTGAACGAACAAATGGACGGGCAGTATACCGGACTTAGATTATTTCGCCAAGTTCTCGAAGTTGATTCAAAAACCAATTGCGCCGCGAACAAACCGATAACTTGGCTTGTTTTGACATATCGGCTATTATATCCCTCGATTCAACAATCCCACAGCCAACGCCCCATCCGCCATGAAAAACAACTTCGCCACAATCAAGCAAACAGCGCAACTTTATGAAGCGAAGGTGCTATGTTTTAGCATACTTCTTGTTTTCGCCAGCTGGTTTAATGCCGATCTCATCATACTGTTAAACAAAGTTTTTCAGGCCGGCGTGATTATTATTCCTTTCTCACTAATGCTGCTTTCAAACATCGCACAAACTTTTGGGCAAAAGAAAGCCTACAAAGCCTTACTAATCGGCCTTTTTTTCATTGTTTTTAATTTCGCCTATGAACGACTTGCCCATCACCTTCCCAACCCAGGCTCACTGATACTTCGTAACAGACCCTATACTCACTTTCTTCACAATCAAATAGAAATGATCATGCCGTATGTTATGGCCGTTTTGATTGCCAGCGCCATCAACATATCAATAAGCAGCAAAATCATAACAACTAAAAACACAGCCCTTAAGACGATACTCATTGGCCTACTGTCAACCTTTATCTATGTTTACCTCTCTCGTTTAAGCTTATGAACAAAACTCAGAAACACTACAAGTATCTTTGGCTGCTAATATCACTGTATGTTTTAGCAACAATCGTATCCGACCTTGCTGAGGGCAAAGTCACAACCGTGCTTTGGATACACGCCGGCGCAGGCCTTTTCATCTTCACCTTTAGCTATTTTTTCATCGACATCATCACAGAAGTATATGGCTATAAGCGAGGAAGGCTAACCATTTGGATAGGTATATTTTTTTGTGGGCTTTTTGCGCTACTCGCCGAAGTCACGCAGCTATTTCCACACCCAAATAACCAGAGCATGAGCACCCTTATTCCATTAACACAGCGTATATTCTTATCGACCATAGCAACTGTGATTATTGCAGAAAACCTTAATGCCTACCTTGTCGCCAAACTAAAGATTTTTTTCAATGGTAGGCACATAGGCACCCGCTTTATTTTCTCAACCTTAATATCCACCTTCATCAGCATGTTAGTCTTTAGCTTGATAGGGTTTTATGGGCGCCTACCAAATGAAGGCTTTATACTTTTGACCTTAACCTCATGGCTTTATCGTTTTATTACTGAGCTGGCCCTGATCCCAGTCTCAATAGCCATTTCAAAGAAATTAAAGCAAATAGAGAAAACCGATATTTACGATCGAAATACTAATTTCAATATTTTTGCATTCGATAGCCACTACAGCTCAACTGAAGATCATCTCTTTAATAAGGAGGCCAAATGAAACACCAAGAAACCATTCCTCAAATCAATCTATCCCCACTATGGAACGACCCCAAAACCGGGATAGAAACAGTCGCCAGAGACGTTAGAAAAGCTTACACCACGCTTGGCTTTGCCTACCTTACCAACCACAACATACCTAAAGAAATCATCCAGCTTGGCTTCGACGCCGCGAAAGAATTCCATGCCCTGCCCTTAGACTCCAAGATGACCATTAAACAAAATGATTGCTTTAGAGGTTATGTTCCCATGAATGCTTCGACACTCAGAGTATCGACAGAAGGCAGTGCAAGAAAGCCCAACCAACTTGATGCCTTCGTTATGGGTTTCGAACCTGAAAAAAACTCGACAGACTACCAACACGGACTTTATTTCTCAGGCGATAATCAATGGCCTGCTGACCTGCCAAACTTCAAACTAAAGCTTGAGCGCTATCGTGATGCGGTACTCGAGTTGGCCATGCAATTTTTGCAAGTTCTCTCTATCGCCATGGGGATGCCAAAAGATCACTTGAATCAATTTTTCGCGCCCCCAACTTACTGGCTACGTTTACAACATTACCCCGAACAACCAAAGCATATCCCTGAAAATCAATTCGGCATCGCACCACATTCCGATTACGGGTGTTTTACCTTGCTAGCGCAAAACGATGTAGAAGGACTTGAAGTTAAACACCCTGAAGGCCACTGGATAACAGTACCCCACATTCCCAATGCGTTTATACTCAACACAGGCGACATGACAAAGCGCTGGAGTAATGACACATTTCTCTCAACACCACATCGCGTCATTAACCGTTCAGGCAAAGAGCGCTACTCTATTCCTTTTTTCGTTGAGCCCAATATGCATGCCATCGTTGACCCACTCACCAGCTGTATTAGCGAAGAAAAACCAAAACTGCACGAGCCCGTCATGTACGGCGATCACTTCATGAACAGAATACAGGGAAATTACGGCCTAGGAAAAACAAGAAAAGACGAGAGCAAATAAAACCAATGAAAAAGTCACTGCTTGCTTTACTCCTTATTGTTTTTATTGATGGATCAGGTATAGGGATTTTATTTCCGATACTCAACGATGTCTTGATTAACACAACAAGCCACTTTTTACCTGCCCATACGACGGCAGCCCAAAGATACTTTGACTACAGCGTCACCATCAGCCTGTTTTTTCTTTGTTGGTTTATTGGTGCAACTTACCTATCAAAAACTTCCGACAGCATTGGACGAAAAAAAGCACTTTTTGTCTGTTTATACGGCTTGCTCTCAGGTTATTGTCTTACAGCCTTGGCGTTGATCATTAAAAGCTTTGCTTTGCTGCTAGCAGGCAGAATCATTGCAGGCCTAACCGCAGGCAGTCAGTCTGTCGCACAGGCTGCAATTATCGACATTAGCACCCAAAAAAACAAAGCCACTCATCTCGGATGGATCGCAGTAGCTTTTTCGCTGGGTCTCGTTGCAGGCCCATGCATCGGCGGAATCTTTTCTGACAAAAGACTTTCTGTTTATTTTAACAACGAATTACCGTTTATTATTTTAATGATACTGATCCTAAGTAATATTCTCATGGTTTACCGCTATTACAAAGAGAGCGTTGTAGAAAAGAAAAAACATCAATTTAAACTTGCCGACCTCGTCAAGCAATTTTCACTAATCATTAGCAACCCAATTGTTAGAAACTTGTCGCTAATATTTTTTATTCAACAGTTTTGCTTTAATACTTTTTATGTTTTCATCTCGCCCTATCTCTACAAGACCTATCACTATAGCACCATGCAAAACAGTGCAATCATGGCACTACTTGGCATATCAAACTTGGTCGGAGCCGGCTGCATCCTTCCCATAGTGCAAGGAAGAATAGCCGAGAAAAACATCATACGCTTTGGACTCATTACTATGTCAGCAAGTTTATGCCTACTACTCACGCTGCACTATAATTATTCGCCATACATCTTAGTCATTCCCTTTATGATCACATACGCTCTTGCATACACAATGATGTTAACATTATTTTCAAATGCAGTAGAAAAAGATCAACAAGGCTGGGTAATGGGGATAACAGTATCTCTGTTTACCATTGGTTCAGCAATTACAGCAAATGTTGGCGGCGCTTTAATAAACCTATCTGAAAAGCTACCCCTCGCTATCGCGGCGATTGGCTGCATAGCAAGCTTCAGCTTGAGCTTTATCCTAAAAATGTCAAAAAGCAAAAACTAAAGCATCAGCAGGTTTTTTTAAACCTTAGATGCAGCCATCTGCATTTCGCAGGGTAAACATCTTTAACAAACAAATCGCGTGTCTTATCCATTGCTGGCGTGACCGGCTTTGGGTAAATAATAAAATCATAACCAAGGCTTGCCCACAAAGGCATAACAATCGGACATTCCTCAATCAGGTAAGACACGCCATGGTAAAATAATTCATCCTGAGTTGACACCAAATTATTTTCTATCAAACGGCTCATATAAGACGAAACGTTCGCATGAATGGCCTCACGGTAGGAGGCATCCTTCTTATAGGCAGATTCAACATCACGCCTTAGCGCAAGGTAATCCGGGTGTCGCAAAAAATAATCCCATCGCCTTATCTCGCCGAGAGAATCGAGGCTCACGATCGCTTTATGATTCCTATCCAACCAAGCGCTGCCTTGCTCCAAGCTATAGGCAAAAGCAGCCTCCTCACCCAATCGACCAATATGGTTATACCTTTGCAGTGTGTCTGCCAAAACAATATCACACACCTCAAAATCATAGCGATTGATCAGCTCTACGGTTGCCCTAAACTTATCACCCTCATGGTAGCGCTGCCCAACGCTAACAAATAAAAGCGCTTTCTTTTTCAACAAAAGCGCTTTTTTATTATCAAACCCTGATGTCAATCCTTTACAGCGAAAACTTGCTTTGTACATCGGCTTTTCCGAGCTATCAATTTTCTGTACTAATCGTCTCATGATTTAAAGTCTATACGAAGGCGTCGGTAGCGAAGCTTAACATACCCAGCCACATTTTGTCTTTGATCTCCAAGGCAAGAACCAGAGATACATCCATTACATAATAATGATATTATGAGCTCACTCGAGCAACCGGAGACCTATATGAAAGTAGTCATCAAACAAAAACAGATGTTACTTATCTATCTCATCGGCTTTATTGATGCTACCGGCCTTTCGATTGTTTCACCACTGGTAACCCCCTTGTTTTATAACGAGAGCGGCCTAATGGCTGCCGACTCGCACCCGCTTACTCGAGCGATTGCCTTTGGGGCCACCTACGGTCTCTATTCTTTATGCATGTTTATCGGCTCACCTATTTTGGGCAGCTATTCTGATCGAGCTGGACGAAAACTCACACTGAGTTACTGCCTAGCGGGTACCGCGATAGGGTATATCTTATCCGGCATCGGCATTATCGAGCACTCACTATGGCTTTTCTTTTTAGGTCGCGTGATTGATGGCTTTACTGCAGCAAGCATGACAACAGCGAAAGCCGCCATCATTGATCTAACACAATCAGAAAAGATCAAGTATCTGAGTTTTTTTATGGCTAGCGTTGCACTTGGCTACATTGCGGGCCCAACGCTAGGCGCTATAATCTATCACCACTTTGGGCTCAGCGCGCCCAGTTTCTTTATTGCTGGGCTGGCTATCATTAATTTGTTATTGATTCTCTTTGTTTTTAAAGAAACGCTAGAATCCCATAGGAAACAAGAAAGCCTTTTCCGCAGCATTGGCAAAGAAGTGATGCTCTTTTTCGATCGTCCAAGAATCCAAAAACTTTCTCTGGTTTATGCTTTGTATATTATTTCGTGGTTTAGTTTCACAGGCTTTCTACCGATGCTACTGGGTCTGCACTTCAAGCAAAGCCCAGAATCTATTGGTCTATACTTTTCACTATCTGCCGTGGTAGTCGTGATCACAGCGGCAGCTCTTGTTACACCTTGCACAAAACGTTTTGGCAGCTTAAACACGTATTGCCTGAGCCTAGTAGTAGCTGCACTGTCAGCCTTTGCACTATCGCTGACTCACAGCAACACCTTAGCCTGGTGCTTACTCGTACCTACAGCAGCAGGCTTTACCTTTGGCTATGTTATCAGCACAAAGCTGTATTCTGACCAGGTCGATTCAACGCAGCAGGGCTGGGCGATGGGCATCAACTCAGCCACCAGCGCTTTATTTTTTGCTGTTGCAGGTTTTGCCTCCGGGTTTTTTAGCGGAGTCAATGTTAGCCTGCCGTTCACGATCAGCCTAATAACTGGCTTAGCCTCTTGCATTTTTCTGCTGCGATTTAGAGGTCGGCTGGTTATTAATGTACGACTTGAGACATAGGTAACACTTTATACCGGAGACATAGGTTACACTTTTAGGCATTTGAAGGGGAAATAAAAATGCCGTGGAAGGA
>PCWT01000028.1 GCA_002796245.1 Gammaproteobacteria bacterium CG11_big_fil_rev_8_21_14_0_20_46_22
GTCGCCAGCAACGATGCGGCATTCAACTTATTTGCTATGGGCATGGACGATGCGTTTATCGCTAAAGCGCTGAATTTGACTCTTTCTGATGTTGCAAAGCTTCGAGCGGTGTTTCAAGCTAATTAAGCCACGTTCCTGGAGTTGTCACGGGGCTTGCTCACACCGACTTGCCCGACCATTCGCATAAATCATTAATGATACAGCTTTCGCATTTGGGCTTTTTCGCGGTGCAGGTGTAGCGCCCATGTAAAATCAACCAATGATGCGCATCTTGCTTAAAGGCTTTGGGTATCACGCGGTTTAATCGATCTTCCACTTCGCGCACTGTTTTGCCGGGTGCGATCTTGGTGCGATTACTCACGCGAAAAATATGGGTGTCCACCGCAATCACGGGTTGGCCAAAAGCGGTGTTGAGCACTACGTTAGCTGTTTTGCGCCCAACGCCGGGCAGCGCTTCTAGGGCTTCGCGCGTGTGTGGCACTTGGCTGTGATGTAGCTCGATGAGCTGCTTACACAGCTTAATCACATTCTCGGCTTTGGTGTTGTACAGGCCGATGTTTTGGATATAGCGTTTGAGTTTCGCCACACCCAGTTTGGCGATCGCCTCCGGTGTGTTGGCCATCGGGAAAAGCTTGGCGGTGGCTTTGTTTACGCTCACATCCGTGGCCTGCGCCGATAACACCACGGCGATGAGTAGCTCAAAATGAGAATGGTAGACAAGCTCGGTCGTAGGCGCGGGATTGGCGGCTTGTAAGCGGGTAAATAGGGCTATGCGTTTGGTTTTATTCATGGCGTAAGCGTAGTGATTTGTACAAGTTTTAGCAAGTTTTTGAAAAAAACCGGGCAGTTTGGCAGCAGATAAGGCCGTTGTCTAGAAAAAAAATAAAAAAATCTTGCTGTCTTGGCGCTTTTTTTGGCGCCGACAGAGAAATTAAATAAGCTTATTTTTCAAATAATTAGAGTTTTTTTCAATTGCCGATAGCGAAAAAACGCGTTGTTTTTGCCCAGTACAGCTGTATTCTGGCGTGGCCTTGTTAAGCTTACGTTAAGATTTGCTGCCTAGAGTTAAACACAAGAAACACAAAAAATGGTGGGTTATGGGAAGAAGAGGGCAACCTTCGGCCGAAACGGCCAGGCGTGATTTGGATGATTTTGATTCTCTCATTGCGCTCAATCAACATCTCGGCTCTCAAGTGGTTTCTCGCTATTACGATGAAGGGCTTTCTTCTGAGATGCAGCTTCCTGCTGTTCGGATAAACATCTTGCGGCCGGCTTTTCGTCTTTACGCTGGCCTATATCGATCTCGCCAAACGCCTGAGCAGGTTGTTCCGTCGCTTATTCCTGAAAGCGCGACAGCTGGTTTTCGCGTGCAGCAAGAAAGTTTTGTCAATGATTTTAACGGTGTTATCCAGGATGTTAAAATGGCTTTCTCGAAAGCCGAGCAAGGGATGTTTTTTTGGGCTATTACCCAGTTTGAGCGATGTGTGAATGACCTCGATTTCTCTCAGGCTGAGCTACCCGATGAAAAGGTGAAAATCAAAGAGCAAATAAAAGTCTCCCTGCAGATGCTCAAGGTTAGTCAACCTGAATCTTTTTTAATACAACAGTTTGAGAAGTTGAAGGAACCAAATGATGCGGCTTCCCTTGCAAAATATCAACTTGAATTTTCAAAACTTAAGTTTAAATTAGAGCATAAAACACTTCAGGTGGAATGTGGGACATTGTTTGATGAGGCCCATAGCCAGGCTAAAAAAATTATTTGCGATTCCAGTCTCACTGCCGCTCAAAAACTAGAGGAACTAAGGGAAGTTAGGAAAAACTTGTTTTTGCGTTTATCAACCAAGTGTAGTGAGTTGATAATTCATGGTGAAACGCTTCTTTGCGACCAACGTTTAATGCTGCCAGAGAAAAAATTTATACGTTCGGTTCGCGGATATTTTTTGCAACGGCATAAAACGGTACCGCCGGAAAAGGTGTTGGCTGAGGCGTTTGCGCAGCATTGTAAAACTGCCCTTGAGCCAGGCAGGTTTTCAGAGAATCTGGGTGAAGAAAAGTTAACGGCGCTAGGTGAAAAACTGGGAAGAGAGGCGTCGGCCTCTTTAGAAGCTGAGCAGCCTGCAGAACGGCCTGCTCCCGCTCGCCGCCCAACGCTTTTAGAAAGCGATGTTTTTGCGGTGGTGCTCTATGAAACATCTAATTTTAGGGAAAGGCTTGCTGAAGCTGAAGCTAAGCGAGAGCAATCGCACGCGCCAGGGATAGGCGAAGCCGATGATGGTGCGCAGCCCGCGGCGGTAGCTGTCGCATCAGTCGAGCGTGTTTCGGGGGCGGGGACAGCCGAAATACATCCTGGGACTAGCGATTCGCTTGGCACGGATGAGTATTCATTAATATGGGATGATCTTGAAAAAAAGCTTGAGCCTATTTTTGGAGCTTTGGCGGTTAGCCCTCTTTGGAAAGAGCTTTCATCTGTTAGACTGCCAACAGACTATGAAGAATGTGCCGGCTTGTGTAAATTTCTCGCTTACAACGTGATTGAGAGGCCTCCTCTTGAGTCTGCTGGTCTTGAACTTACTGACCATGAAAACATCTACAGGGTTATTATTGCCCTTTTGCCGAACAAACGAAACCTTGTTGACTTTCAGACAAGCCTCCGTGAGCTGTTTTCAATAGAAAATGGGCGCAAGCGTTATCAAGCTGCCCAAAATTGGCTTGATAGTCATCCTCGTTTTTGTGTCAACGGCACGAACGAAGTTAAATCAGCCGGCGTGGCTTTCTTAGCAGCTAGTTTGTGTGAAAGCCCTGAAGCTGTTTTGAAGTATTTAGAGACTAACCCTGGGAGGTTACTTGAAGTTTCTTCTTGGAGCCCTGATATACTGGCTAATCTTAATAAGCTTGAGTCACAAGTGCCGGCTGAGGTTTTTGTTGATGCGCACGCGCCAGGAACGGCTGAAACACATCCTGAGACTCTTCTCCCTCGGGTGGCTCATCCGATCCCTAAGCGGCCTCAAGTATTTGTTGATGATGATGGCCATCCTATTGTGGGCAGCACTGAGGCTTTGCTTTTTAGCGATAGAGGTTTAAGCCCAGCTTTTGATGATCAATCAGATCTCAGCGCACGCTCGCTTTCTTCGGCTTCTGTTGGTTCAATTCCTCCTAATCCACTGCTTTCGCCCGCGCCGCTCACTTCGGAAGATGCTTCTTACAATTTTGCCAGCCTGATTAAGGCGCTGCAATCTATTGAATCATTTGGCCAGTTAAATCTAAACCCGCAGGCGGGCAGTTTTACTCGTGAGTTGTGTTATGGGCGCGTAAAGCTCCATGTTTTTGGAGATAGTCACCATCAAGCTCAAGCACGTGAGCTGTGTGATCGTTTGATTGATCAACCGAGTTCTCGAAAACTTCGCCAGAAGCTTGCATTGCACCTCTTTGGTTGTGGTATCACAACAAACAATCTGCAGACTTGCTTTAATGATTTGAATGATGATATTCGTTTAGCGGCTAAGCCCTTATCTCGCACGTTGAGCGCATTGGAAGCCTCAAATGCAAAAGTTTTGGCGCGTGTTAAAAAGCAACAATCAGCTATTCAAAAACGTAATGAACGTGTGTTCGCTACCTTAGCTTTTGAAGGTGAAATTGGGCAAGCGTACCGCGATCAATTTACACATCTGCATGACCAAGCTTATCTTGATGAGCGTATTACTGCCGTGAGGGCGGCGACAAACTTATCGCCTCATGCGGTTGGGCGTGATGTCTCAAAAACACTGAGTGTTGCTAACAAGCAGCTTAGAGCAGGGCTTGCCAGCTTGAAAAGAGCTCAAAGGCATCGTTTATCTGCTTTGAAGAAAGTGTTGCAATCAGGCGCGTCTTGGGACACGTTTACTAGCGATGATCGTAATCTTGATGTCAAGGTGAACAGCTTTAATAATGATGGAGACCCTATCGGTTTAACACGCACGGCGTCACCGTTGGTCGCAAAGCTTCAAGTGCTTCAGAATGCTTTGGTTTTGCTAAGCGCTGAAAAACTTAAAGCCACTTTAACGCCCGAGAGTCAATTGGAGTATGCTCAAGAACCACTGAGGCCAACCCTTCCCTGTGGGCTACTCACCAAAGCCGATTTGTTTGCTTTGTTTGGTGCTCAGAAAGATTCTAAACGCTCGCCGCTTTATGGCTTCTACCATTCATTCAGGCGACTTTTGGCATCCAAAAAAGCCTTGTCTGATGAACAAAAAGCCTTGATGGCTGCTTTTTTAACGGTTGATGAAACTACATTGGACCCTGTGCTTAAGCAGGAAGTTGGCGATGTTAAGAATTTGTTTTTGGGCAAAGTGCTCGTTATAAGACAAAATAATGAAGCTAAGCTTGAGGTCGTCGCTGGCTCGCCGGAAAAGTCAGGAGCCACAGGCGAGCTAGCTGCTCATGGAGGAGGAAACTTTCCTACGCCAGCTTCTGATCGAGCTCATGCTGGCGCGGCTGCGAGGAGCGGGGCAGCAACACCAGCGAAACGAAGCTTAAACCTTACGGGGCAACCGGCTGCGCCAGCTAACAAAACTAAACTTGAATGCCTATCTGAAGACTACAACGATATTCAAAACCAGGTTAAATCTATTCAAGCGTTGGGTAAGCAGCTTTCTCAGAATTATGTAGCGGCTGATCAGCTGTATTTAGAAGAGGGCTATACTGACGCTGTGAGGGCTTTGGATAACAGTCTTGTGGTTGCTCATAGTCAATTCGATGCAGTGCTTTCTGCTGCGCGTTCAAATTTGGATCAATTTAAGCAGCGTTGCACTGACTATGGGGGTAAAAAAGAACAGCTTCAAACAATCGAAGTTTATTTGAAAACCCTCCCTGTTGAACAAGCAGAGTTGGCGCAAGCAGGCGTGACGGTGAGATCCCGAGACGAGTGTATTGAGCGCAGCTCTTTGGCTTTGAAAGCTCTTGAATCTACAGGCCGCACATCCGATCGCATGGAGGTGTTCCGTACCTATGTTACTCAAGATCAATCGAGATTGGCACCCACAGCTCAAGAGCTGCCTACTTTGACAGATGAGCAGCGTGCAGAGTTTTGGCTACAACAAATTGAGGCGTACTTCTTGTTCAGCAGAGTGCCTGAGGGTGAGGCTGTGGCGCCTGAGGTTCAGTGGCTGTTGGCGCACTTCATTAAATCTGATCCTCGGTGCTGTCAATACTTCGAGCAATACCATCCTTGTAAAGGAATTTCATCCCTTTGGAATTGGTATCAACCGCCGCACGCGCCAGGGATAGGCGAAGCCGATGGCGCGCAGCCCGTGGTAGCTGTCGCGTCAGTCGAGCGTGTTGCGGGGGCAGGGATGGCCGAAACATATCCTGAGACTGGCGACTCGCTTTCATCTAAGCCCGTGGCCGCCGATGAAAATTTCAGGGCCACCCTTGATCGAAATCCTGTTATCTTTGCGGCCTGGTTGTCGATGGATGAAAAAGATGTCAAATGGCATGAGCGTTTACTTGCGTTGAAAAAAACTGACGTTAACTTGTTTAATAAAGTTGTCGCTCATTTTCGACAGCTAGACAGTAACGCCGCTGACACTCTCGATTCATTTGAAACTTTTGAGTTGGCTGGTAACATGCTTTCCGCAAAGAATCCTCGCGATATGGCCGACCTTTTTGAGTTATCTCACTTTCGAGCGATGAGAAATAGGAATATTGGCCTTACGAATAAGTTGATGTCAGCTTTTTCACATTTTCAATATGACACTAAAAAACCAGTCCACAGTAACTTGGTGACGTTGATTGCTTTGACGGGTGCGTTTGGCAATAGGGTTCCTGAAGAGTTTCCTGAAAAAAGTGTTGCTCGGGCGATTCTTGTAAAACTTGATGATATTAAAAGTACGCGCGCGGGCACAGACATTGTTTCAATAGCAATGGATTTTTTTACTAAACGCAATGGCGCTGATCTTGCAATTTATTCTCGTGCTTTGGATGGCTTTATTTATTACGGCTTGGGCCGAAACGGTGCTACTCGTGTAAAAGGTGATGCTTTGGACCGTTTTTGTAGTCAGTATGTTAGACTTCCGATGGCTCCCATACATATCAGTGCGCAGGCTGAGTTGTTTAGAAATAACCCGGAACTTTGGGGTGAGTTTGATGGTCACCACTTGGGTCAGGCAGCCCTTAGGGCGAAGTCTAAAAATCCACAGATCTGTGCGGCTTTACGCAACGCCACTGTTCGAGAAGACGTTGATGCAGCCGCGAATAATTTTTCTTTTGAGCTGGCACAGCTTGCAATATTTGGGCTAAGTTCAGAGTGGGCGCAGGCTCATCAGCGTGTGTCTGAGGTTGGACGCTTTCAGGGGTTTGATGCAGTTGCTCGACGAGAAAGCACTGTGCAAGCTTATTTTGATCGTATGGCAGAAGCAATTCGCCCTGTTCTTCTGGAAAGACTCCAGACTGATTTGCATCGCTTGTTGCAAAATAATTCTTCTGCTCTAGATCTTGCTATGAAATACGGGATTTCTCCAGAATTTTTTGGCTGCCCGAACTGGAAATCTCGCTCTCTGAAGGTCGAGGTTTTTAGTAAGTATCTTGCCTATCTTCAGGAAGTAATTTCGACCCAGCCTCTTCAAGAGCTCAGGCCGAGATTGATCAGCTTTGAAGTATTCCTTCAGAAGGATTCTGAGGAATTAAACCTTCCTATTGATCAATGGCGCAAAGAAGAGCGTCTCATGAAGATTTACAGGATGTGCCCTCGGACTGAAGATTTGGATACAGATCTTCAGTCCGTCGATACGCTTGATGAAGGTAGTTGCAATCAATTTCTTGAGAAGGTTAGCGTGAGTTTGGAACAATTCGTTCAAAATCTCGAGAAGAGCCAACGGGGCTCAAATGCAGTGCTTGAGTTGATGCGTAAATGGGTTACTGTGGATAACACTTTGTATCCTAGAGAACGTATTGCTAGTCGAGCTACTTGCTTGGCTATTTATGAAAATGTGGTTAAACCATGGCGAGTTTTTTTAGATCAGGCTATCAACAATGGTTTGCTTAACGCTGACTTGCCTTCTAAGAGTATGGAGGTTTCCATGATTAAGCTGCGTGAGCAGCCTTCAGTCTCGCGGTCACCTTCCAATGTTGCTGCTTCTCCGGGCGCTCATCAGAGACCAACATCGCCGAGTTCCACTTCGCCCTTTGCTGCGGGCTCGGGTGCTTCATCGCCGCGCTCACCGCAGTCAGCTTCGCCAAGCTCATCACCACCACCACGCCGCTAAGCCCCGCCTCGAACTTTTTGCTCCCCCGGGGTAAACACTGCTACACTGTCCCTCTAGCCACAAGCAAGAGGGACAGCGCATGGGCATTCAAACCATTAATCCAGCCACGGGCGAGCTTATCCACGACTATCCGGAAATGTCCGGTGCCGAGGTGGCGAGCATTATTGATACCACGCATGCGGTGTATGAAGCCTGGCGTCGCACGGGTTTTGATGAGCGGGCGCAGAAGATGCGAAAGCTGGCTGATCTGTGCCGTGCGAAAAAGCGCGAGATGGCCGAGCTTATGGCCAATGAAATGGGCAAGCCCATTACGCAGGGTATGGCCGAGGCGGAAAAATGCGCCTGGGCGTGTGAGTATTATGCCGAGAATGCGCAGGCGCATTTAGCCGATCGCTTGATTAAAACGGAAAAACTGAAAAGCAAAGTGTCTTATCGTCCGCGTGGTATTGTGTTTGCGATCATGCCGTGGAATTTCCCATTTTGGCAGGTGTTTCGCTTTTTGTGCCCGTGTTTAATGGCGGGTAATGCGGGCCTTTTATCCCATGCGCCGATTTCCACAGGCACGTCGCTGATGATTGAAGCCATGGTCGAAGAGGCGGGCTTTCCGAAAAACCTATTCAGAAGTTTGATTGTGAATAACGACGTGGCCGCCGAAGTGATTGGCAATACCAACGTCACGGCCGTGACGCTCACCGGCAGTGAGCGCGCGGGTAAAGCGGTGGCCAGCGAAGCCGGCCAGCATTTGAAAAAAGTGGTGTTGGAGCTTGGCGGTAGTGATCCCTATGTGATTTTACACGATGCTGATTTGGAAAAAGCGGCCACAGCCTGTGTGCGATCACGCTTATCAAACACCGGGCAAGTGTGTATTGCGGCCAAGCGTTTGATTGTGGTCGAGTCCGTGTTGGAAAAGTTTGAGCGTTTGGTGATTGAAAAAGCCAAAGCGTATCAAATGGGTGATCCGCTCGATGAAAAAACCAATTTCGGTCCGATGGCGCGCGCGGATTTGCGTGAGCAATTGCACAAACAAGTACAAACGGCGATTAAAGAAGGTGCCCAGTTGGTGATGGGCGGTGAAATGCCAGAAGGTGTCGGTTTTTATTATCCGGTCACGGTGCTTTGCAATGTCACGCCGGATATGACGCCGTTTAAAGAAGAACTCTTCGGCCCGGTGATTGCCATTATCCCTGCAAAAGATGAAGACGAAGCGCTGCGCATGGCCAATGAAACACCCTACGGTTTGGCTGGCGCGGTGTTTACGCAAGATTTAGAGCGCGGTGAACACATTGCCACGAACGTGATCGAGTCCGGTTGTGTGGCGGTGAATAATTTTGTGGGTTCCGATCCGCGCTTGCCGTTTGGTGGTATTAAGTTATCCGGTTTTGGGCGGGAGTTATCCGAAGAAGGCATTCGCGAGTTTGTAAACGTAAAAACCGTGTGTGTGGAGTAGCTTCGCTCAACCCGGGCTACACTTTGTCGCCAATGTCATTGCGAGCGAACGGCAGTGAGCGCGGCAATCTCGTTCATTAGCTTGGAGATTGCTTCGTCGCTTCGCTCCTCGCAAAGACGGTGGCTACGCAATAACGCTATCAGAGATAAATCAATGTAGGAGAACAGGATGAAAGCCTCAGATCTATTGTTAAGGTGTTTAGAAGCCGAAGGCGTGGAGGCTATTTATGGCGTGCCGGGTGAAGAAAATGCCGATATCATGATTTCTTTGCTGAATTCGCCGATCAAATTTATCACCTGCCGTCACGAGCAAACCGCCTCGTTTATGGCGGATATGCACGGTCGTTTAACCGGCAAACCCGGCGTGTGTTTGGCCACGCTCGGCCCCGGTGCGACGAATCTCATTACCGGGGTGGCCAATGCAAACATGGATCGCGTGCCGCTAATTGCCTTAATCGGCCAAGCTGAAACCACGCGGTTACACAAAGAATCGCATCAGAATATGGACTCGGTGGCGATGTATCGAGAGGTGACCAAGTGGTCTACCACCATTCGTGAAGCGGATGTCATTCCGGAAGTGGTGCGCAAAGCCTTTAAGGTGGCCACCGAAGAAAAACCGGGTGCGGTCTTAATCGAGCTGCCAGAAGATGTGGCCAAAGAAGACACGGATAAGCAAGTGATTATCCCGCGTGAAAAAACCGTGCGCGGCGTGGAAACCTTTAAAGCGAAAAAAGCGCTGGAGCTGATTGAAAAGGCGAAAAAGCCTTTATTGCTGGTGGGTTTTGGTTGTGTACGCGAAGAGTGCGACAAAGAATTATTGCAGTTTATTGAAGAAACCGGCATTTACGCAGCGGATACTTTTATGGGTAAGGGTGCGGTGCCGGCCAGCCATGCGCAATCCTTGCACTGCGTGGGCTTGGGCATGAAGGACATCGCGGTAGAAGCCTTTGATGAAGCTGACCTGATTATTTGCGCGGGTTATGATTTAGTGGAGTGGGCGCCATCGCGCTGGAACCCGAACAATGATAAAACCATTATTCATATTGATACCGTGCCGGCTGAAGTGGATGAAGCCTATGTGCCGGAGTTGGAGCTGATTGGCGATGTCAAAGAAATTTTCCGTTTGTTGAATCAGCATTTAGGTCGTGCACATAAAAAAGACCTTGGCGTGTTTGCCAAAATCAGAGCGCGTATTTTGGCGGATTTAGAAAGCCTCTACACGGATCAAAGTATACCGATGAAACCGCAGCGTATTCTGCACGATTTACGTGAGCTCATGACGGGTGATGATATTTTAATTTCCGATGTGGGTGCGCACAAAATGTGGGTGGCGCGTCAATATGAAACGTATCGTTCCAAAACCTGCTTTATTTATAATGGTTTTTGCTCCATGGGCGGCTCCATGCCAGGTGCTTTGCTGGCCAAACAATTGCGCTCAAAACAAAACGTGGTGGCCTTGTGTGGTGATGGCGGTTTTATGATGAGTATCCAAGCCTTGGCCACAGCGGTGCGTTTTAAAGTGCCGATGGTTGTGCTTGTGTGGGAAGATCATCACTACGGTTTGATTCAGTGGAAGCAAGAAGCGGCGTATCATCAAGAATCGCACGTAGCGCTTGATAACCCTGATTTAAAAGCCTTGTCAGAAAGTTTTGGTGCGCACGCAGAGCGCGTGGAAAAACCCGAAGACTTAAAACAGGTTTTGCAGGAAGCGTTTGCCCGCCACGATAAACCCAGTGTGATTGTGGTGCCGGTGGATTATTCTGAGAATATGAAGCTGACTGAGCGCTTGGGTGAAATTGTGAGTTCGGGTTGATGGTTCAGTTGCTATGACCGCCTGCCTTTGGGCGTTTGCATGGCATTATTTCAAGGACGCCGTAAACCCATCCCTGGGGGCTCTGGGTTCGGCATCCTGCCTCACACAGCCTTAAAATAATGCCATGCAAACACTGTCGGCAGGCTGTTGATCCGTTCTTAATTTAAATATCGTACTGCATCCAAATCGGTAACACCGAACGCAAATACACTAAAAATTTCCAAATACCCACGCTCATTTCTTCTTTACCCAAAGGGTCGGTGACCTTTTGCGGATACGCAATGCCAAGGCCGAACAAACCTGGCGCAATGATGCCGTTGCTTGCGTCATATTCTGCCGTGTTTACACCTTCAGCCGGAAGGTGGCGTGATTCAAAGCCCACGGCTTCAACCGCTTTGGTGCAGCGTGGCAGATGGTTGTCGAGGTTGTCTTGCGTGGCGTGATAGCGCTCGATGTTTGGCAAGCAGTGTTGAGAAATATTCTGTCGTGTCCAGCGTGCCGTTTCGCCTTTCAAGCCGGTGTTATCATATAAAATCCAGTGATCCATGTAGATTGCGTAGCGAATGGGCGAGCGATAGAAGTTAATCACTTTTTTTACGCCCGCCTCAATTAAACTTCGCACAATGATCATGGCAGAATGCGATGAGCCAAATACAGCCACGGTATCCTCTGCGCTGACCGCTTGGTTTAGTTGGCTCGGTTTAAGCGCGGTTTCGATATCAATGGTGTCGATGTCTTGATTTAAGGTTTTGGGCACAGCGCCAGTGGCGAGTATGACTTTGCGGCTATGCAGTGTTTCGCCATCAGTATCTAATGCCCATGTGCCGTTGGCTGATTTGAGCGAGCGCACTTTGCCGCGTTGTGTTTTCACGCGCTTGACGAGTTGATCGCTGACCCATTGCAAAGGGTCGACCATGTGTTGCAGTTCGCAAATATCCTCGGGATCTAAGTGATTAAGCGTGAAATCAATCGGGCAGCTGTCATAGCCAAATGAGCGGTTTTCAAGTAAAAAATCGCTAAAGAGCTTCACTTTAGTGTTGCTGCTCACTTCACCCCAATATTTGCCTAAATCACCCACTTGAAATTCAGGGTCGATCCAGAGGAGGCTTTTAGGGGCCGCGCCCTGATCAAGCAGCTGACCAATGGCCGCTAACCCTGCAGGCCCTGCACCCACAATCGCCCAATCGTAAATTTTTGTCATAGTCTGTGCCTGTCTCATTTTTGAATGGCGGTAGTATACGCCTTTGCTTGAGCTTCGACCAATGATAAAAGTCAAAGGCTGGGCGGTTGATTTCATGGTGAGTGTGGCAGATGAGTTTTGGAGCGCGAGGAAAAAGTTTTGCCTCGTGCATGCTTAACGACTGAAATTCTGTCTTTTAAAACCCCTGCTATGACATCACAGCAGGGGGCTTTTGTTATTTCGGCGTCACATTAACGTCGTTGATCTGGTATGGGCCATTCGGTTTCAATGTGCAATTGAAATGAGGGTCATCATTTTCTGTAATGCTGACAGTACCAACTTTGACATGGATGATACATCCTGTGCCGAGTGTTAAGTTAAATTCGCCGTATTGTCCTAAGTAGCCTGTAACGTACCAGTTTGCTGAGCTGGGTGTGCTCGGTGTACCGGCTGGAAGGCTTGATGGATTATTCTGGATGCCAGTGCCATTGAGCTTGGTCAGTTTGGCAGGAATAGTTAACGGGCTTTCATTAAAAACGCGCACGCTAGCATTGCTTTGTGGAAATGGCCCCCAGGCAAATGCCGCCGTACTGGCTAATAATAAATTGCTTGTTAATAATATTTTTGTGAATAAAGCGGTTTTCATTGTTTAATACCTTTAATCAATTAATTGTTTGTTAGCCCGTTACGGTAGCAGCAGGCAAAAAATGAAAGTGTGGAAAAATAAGAAATGTCGGCCTTACAGGCCGTAATAAAAGTCATAAGCAGCGCTGACGACGATGCGAAGATCGGCGAAGTTTGAATTGTTTGTCGTCAGTGAATTGTTCATGTCGGCCATTATATCGATTTGTATCTTATTTTTCAAGTAATTTGCTCTTATTGTGAGCAAATCTTAAGTTGAGGGGTATCTTGATTTTCTTGTGCATGATGATACTTATTTTTCCAAGGCTTAAGTCTGTGATTTACGCCTGACAAGCTAGGGTGCTTGAGGTACACAGCCAGACCTGATGATTGGCTTTGTGAGAATGACTACTTCGACTTCGCAGCGTTCAAATAATCCAACGGCGATTTTTTCTTGGCGCTTAAATGTTTCTCGCGTTTTTTGCGCTGGTGTTGTTCCAAGCGCTTTGTGTGTGCTGCATAACGCTTGCGGTATTTTTCAGATTCCTCAGGGGTGATTTCACCTTCGCCTACGGTGACGATCTCGATGCAATCCATCGGACAAGGCGGCAAGCACAGTCCGCAGCCGTTGCATTCGGCTTGAAGCACCGTGTGCATAAGTTTATGCGCGCCAACAATCGCATCCACCGGGCAGGCGGGTAAACACTTCGTGCAGCCGATGCATAGGTCTTCATTGATCACTGCTACTTGCCGTGGCTTTTGTTTTTCGCTCATCGTGAGGATCATGTTATCGTTGAGCGTTTGGTCAGTGAGTGCGGCGAGTTTTTCTAAGCCTTTGACACCACCTGGCGGGCATTTATCAATAGCTTCGTTGTCATTAACGATAGCTTCGGCATAGGGTTTGCAGCCGGCGTAATCGCAATCGCCACATTGGGTTTGCGGTAAAATCGCGTCCACGGCTTCTACGGTTAAAGTGAAAATTTTATTCATGCCTGACCTTCGGCCAAAATCGCCGAGAGTGTTTCAGGATCCACGCGGCTGATCATCGGTTTGAAATCGTTGATCGCATGATCGAGCAAACGCACTTGGGTCTCTTGCCATGTAAACGGCACCACGTTTAAAAACGTAACGGTTTTCTCGCTGAGAGTCGGTAGCACCGGTGTCAGGTAAATCATTAAAATGCGAAAGGCATTGATAGCGGTGGTACAGATCGCGTGCACGCGCGCAAGCTGGCTTTCATCTTTGGCCAGTGCCCAAGGTTCCACGTCACTGATGTAGCTATTTACTTCGTCGGCTAATTGCATAATGACACGCATGGCCTCACCGTATTGGCGGCTTTCGTACAGCTCAGCAATGTGGTCGGCTTGATCTTGCAGTTGCTGGATTAAGGCTTCGTTATCCAATGTGGCGGCTAAACGATTATCAAATTTTTTGCGAATAAAGCCAGCAGTACGGCTGGCAATGTTCACCAGTTTGTTGACCAAGTCAGCATTCACGCGCAGGCTAAAATCCTCGAGGTTTAAATCGATGTCTTCAATGTGCGCGTTAAGCTTGGCGGCAAAGTAGTAGCGCAAATAATCGGGCGCTAAATGCTTGAGATAAGCGCGTGCGGTGATAAAGGTGCCGCGCGATTTTGACATCTTTTGCCCATTGACCGTCACAAAACCGTGCACAAACACGCCATTGGGGCGTTTGTAATGCGAGCCGAGCAACATGGCCGGCCAAAACAAAGTGTGAAAATACATCACATCTTTGCCGATGAAATGATAAAGCTCGGTGTTGCTGCCTTGCTGCCAAAAACTGTCGAAGTCGATATCCGGACGCTGCGCACAAAAATGTTTGAAGCTTGCCATGTAGCCCACGGGCGCATCCATCCACACGTAAAAATATTTACCCGTGGTGCCAGGAATGGTGAAGCCAAAATAGGGCGCATCGCGGGTGATATCCCAAGCTTGCAAACCCGACTCAAACCATTCATTCATTTTTTTGATCACCGGCACTTGCAAGTGGCTGTCGCGCATCCAGGTTTGAATGGCGTTTGCAAAAGGAGCGAGCTCAAAGAAATAATGTGTCGACGTTTTTTGAATCGGCGTGGCGCCTGTGAGCACCGAGAGCGGGTTTTTTAAATCTGTAGGGTCGTAGGTCGCGCCGCACACTTCGCAGGCATCGCCGTACTGATCGTCTGCGCCACACTTGGGACAAGTACCTTTGACAAAGCGATCGGGCAGGAACATGTTTTTCTCTGGGTCAAACGCTTGCTCGATGGTTTTTTCAGTGATGTGGCCAGCCGCTTTGATTTTTTCAAAGATATCGCAAGCCAGTTCACGGTTTTCTTCAGAATGTGTGGTGTAGAAATTATCAAAGACGATATCAAAATCACGAAAGTCGGCCATATGCTGTTCGCGAATTTGCTCGACCATTACCGCGGGGTCTAGGTTTTCTTTTTGCGCGCGCAGCATAATCGGTGTGCCATGGGCATCGCTGCCGCAGATGTAATACGCCTGGTGGCCTTTTAAGCGCTGAAAACGCGCCCAGATATCAGCCTGGGTGTATTCCAAAATATGGCCCAAGTGCAAAGGCCCGTTAGCATAAGGCAGTGAGGCGGTGATCAGGATGTGTCGGCTCATAGGGGCTTCATATCAATTAAAGAGGCGCAGTTTAGCATGAAGCCTGACATCTCAAAACCCTTGCTATTCAATCCTCGCCCCTCGCAATGCCGTTTTGTTCAGGTATACTGCCAAGCGAATGACAACAACAGTGGCGGCGAGCAAGCGTGGGCACATTATCCGATTTTTTTGATCCTTATCTTCAACAAACCTGGGGCAATTGCCAGGGTGTGGTGCTTTCAGAGGCGAGTGTCACGCTGCCTTACCCCTGTGAGCAGGTCAAAGCGCCGTTGAAGAAGGCCTTGGCCGAGCATTTGGGTACGCCTGCAGAGATTAGCTTGAAAAGCGAGATACTGGCGCATAAAACTCAAGCTGGCGTGCAGCCGATCAGCAATATCAAGAACATTATTGCCGTGGCTTCGGGCAAAGGCGGGGTGGGTAAATCGACAACGGCTTTGAATGTAGCGCTCGCACTCAAAGCGCATGGCGCCAAGGTCGGCTTGTTGGATGCCGATATTCACGGGCCGAATCAACCTGGGATGCTCGCGCACACCGGTGAAAAGCCTGAGATTATCGATAAGCAGTTTCAACCCATTGAGCATTTTGGTTTGGCCACGATGTCCATTGGCTATTTAATTGATGCCGAACAGCCGACGATTTGGCGCGGACCGATGGTGAGCACTGCACTGTCGCAAATGCTCACGGATACCGCTTGGCCAGCGTTAGATTATTTGATTGTGGACATGCCACCCGGCACGGGTGATGTGCAGCTAACATTGTCGCAAAAAATTCCCGTCAGTGGCGCAGTGATTGTGACCACGCCGCAAAACGTGGCGCTGCAAGATGCGCAAAAAGGCTTGGCGATGTTTAAGAAAGTGGGTATTCCGGTTTTGGGTGCCGTGGAAAACATGGCGTATTATCATTGCCCGGCCTGCGGACACGACGATGCGATTTTCGGTCAGGGCGGTGGTGAGCGTTTAGCGGAGCAATTTTCTTTGCCATTGTTAGGGCGTATTCCTCTAAATAGCACGATTCGCCAGGGTGCGGATGAGGGTAAGCCTGCCGTCTTATTCGCAGACACAGCGATTCAAACAGCCTACTTAGACACAGCGCTTCAATTGGCGGTGAAATTATCGTTGCAAGCCCGCGCCTATGCTGATAAGTTGTTGAAAATCAAGGTACATCATCAACAGGAGTGAGCGCATGGCAGGTATAAAATCTGATCGTTGGATTCGTGAAATGGCCGAAACGTACGAAATGATCGAGCCGTTTGCCGCCAATCAAGTGCGCAAAACAGACGGTGGCCACAAAATCGTTTCCTATGGCGTGTCAAGCTACGGTTACGATGTGCGCTGTGCTGATGAGTTTAAAATTTTCACGAACATTAACTCTTCCATCATCGACCCGAAAAATTTCTCTGAAGAGAATTTTGTCGATGTGAAATCCGATGTGTGCATTATCCCGCCGAACTCGTTCGCCTTGGCGCGCACGGTGGAATATTTTCGTATTCCGCGCAATGTGCTTACGATTTGCCTAGGCAAGTCAACGTATGCGCGTTGCGGTATTATTGTGAATGTCACCCCGTTAGAACCAGAGTGGGAAGGGCATGTGACGCTCGAGTTTTCCAATACCACCAATTTGCCAGCGAAAATTTACGCCAATGAGGGCGTGGCTCAAATGCTCTTTATCGAAGGTGATGAGTTGTGTGAGGTTTCCTACCGTGACCGTGGCGGCAAGTATCAAGGACAGACGGGCGTGACCCTGCCTAAAGCATAGCATCGGCTTTGATTCATAGGCATACGCTCAAGCACATTGATCGGGCAACACGAGTCAGGGTCCTGCCGGGTTGCTGCCGATAAAAACTCATTGTATTTTTCTGCGATAGCACGATAATGTGCCAGCCTAATTTTTTGGAGAATAATAATGAAAACTAAGCTATGGGTATTAATGATATTATTGGCTTTTTCGAGCTGTGCTTTTGCTTTAAATTTGGGTCAGCGTGGGCAGGTGACTGGCTATTTTGGTAACGAAGGTGCTGTCACATACCAGACAGGGTCTGCAGGCCAGGTTGCTTGTGTGGTTTGTCTTGGCGCAAGCTCTGAGCTTGCGGTGGGTGAGGTTGAAGGAAGTTGGTCTAGCAGTCCCGGCTATCACTTTTGGTTGTCAAATGATGACGACGACGATAGCCATGACGTTGTTGATTTTACAGACATTCCTCAATCTTCAAGCGTAACGTTTGCAGCCTCAACGAATTTTTATTACGTTTATTGTGTGGCGGGTACGACTACGCCAAATGTTACGCTTTGTGAAAACTAGCTCTCGTCTTGCGTATAATCGACTTGCTCACGCAGCTCTTTACCCGGTTTGAAGTGCACTGCGTACTTCGGTGGGGTAACGAGCTTTTCGCCCGTTTTCGGGTTGTGTGCTTGGCGCGGTGGGCGATAGTGCAGTGAAAAACTGCCGAAACCGCGAATTTCAATGCGGCCACCTTCTGCGAGGTGGTCGGCAAATTTATCCAAAATAGCGTTGATGCTCATGGCAACATCTTGCACGCTGAGCTGATCTTGGCTCAGGCTGATTTTTTCAATGATCCGTGACTTAATGGCTGTCATGGTGTCCTTCTCCACAAAACCTAGCGGGCATTATAGCTCATCATCGGAATGATGTGTTTGATTTTGAACGGTTTTTTCACTTTTTTCCTGTTTTGGGGCGTTATCGGTCTTTTTGCCGTGGCGATAACGCCAGAAAAAGAACAGCGCGACGATCACAATGAGCGGGATCAAGATGAAGGTGAGGTACTTCACAAGCAGTGTTTGGATCACAACGAGAAAGCCGAGCAAGATGCCGATGACCAAATACATGGAATCAAAATGCACTCCGGCTAAAAACATCGCGAGTGACAATAAGGTGAGCGCAAAAATACCGCCGACCAAAAAGCTGATGATGCCAGAGCTAATGACCAGCGAAACTAGGTAAATCGCGCCGAGTAAACCGATCCAGTGCAAAATTTCATGCCAGACGATGGTGAAAGAGAGTTCGTGGTGTCGTGAAACAATCCAAGACAGCACGATGCAGATCACGGCAAAAAGCGGGGTGACGTAGACCCAGTATTTCCAGGCCATTTCTTCCGGGGCGAAGTCTGTCATGAAGACGCCTAGAGCGGATAGCACGAGTAAGATCAACGCGACAACCAGGCGGGCTTTTAAATGTGTTTCGCGACCCTTAACAATGCCGGAGCTGTGAAGAAGGTCGATGGCTGAATTAAACATGATTTCGTTCCTTGCTTTGTCATGCTATGCTCCATTAAATCAAAAAATGACGACAATGGATAGAGGAAAGAGCGCAATGCGAAAAGCCTGGGCGCTATTAATTGGGATATGCTTGACCACGAGTGTCTTTGCGGCGAGCTTGACCAATCTTTACACGTATACCCTCCCTGTGGCTAATCGCACGGCCGATGCTCGTAACACAGCCTTGTCTCAAGCCTTTTCTAATATGTTAGTTCGTTTAAGCGGCAGTTCCGCCGTCACAAGTTTGCCAGCGGTGCAAACGGCCTTACAGTCTCCTGGTAATTATTTGCAAGAATACGCCTATGTGTCGGGCAGCAACGGCACCTCGGACGAAGTGCGTTTTGTGTTTTCACGTGATTCGGTCAATGCCTTATTGGCGAGTGCCGGTCAGAGCATTTGGGGGGCAACGCGCCCTGTCGTTTTAGTTTGGTTGGTGCTTAAAAATGACCAGGGCATGAAAATACTTAATAGCGGTGATTCTTCAAGCCCGGTCGGCCAGCTTGAACTCGACGCGCATGCCCGAGGGTTACCCTTGATGTTACCGATGCTGGATATCAATGATATGCAAGCCTTGAGTGCAAGCGAGCTTTGGCAATTACAAATGAGTGCGGTCATGAGCGCTTCGGCACGTTATGTGCCCGATGCGGTGTTGGTGGTGCGCGTCGATGAAACAGACCCTGCGGCACTCAGTAGCGTGTGGTTGTTGTCTTCTAACGGCCAGCAGCAGCGATTCCAAATCACGGCGGATAATATCTCGCTCTTAGTGCAAAAAGGGGTGGACGCAGTCAGTGATTCACTGGCAAGTAATTACTCGGTGAGCCTTGCGGGGACTAGTGCATCCAGCGCAACGCTGAGTGTGGATGGGGTTGAAACCTTGGATGCCTACGCTCGGGTGTTAAAATATTTAAACCAGCTTACGGCGGTTAAAACGGTAAGCCTTCAAAGCGCGCACAATGGGCAAATCGATTTTGAGGTGACAACACATGGCGATGTGACCGTGTTGGCGCGTGAGATAGCGCTCGGCTCGGTATTGTCTCGTGTGAAAAGCCCGTCGCCAGAGAACGCCAACGCTTTGGTGTATCAATTAAGGAGAATATGATGACAGATTCGCAACGATGGATGGTGTTTGTGGGTATTATTATTGCTGCGCTGCTGGTCTATGTTTTAAGTCCTGTGCTCATACCGTTTGTGATTTCGTTCTTACTCGCCTACTTTCTAGACCCGGTGGTCACGCGTCTTCAGCGCTTTCATGTGCCGCGTATTGTTTCAGCCTTTATTGTGTTTATTTTGGCCGTGATTGTGATCGTCGGTTTGTTATTGGTTTTAATTCCTTCCCTGGAAACACAGTTGGTGAGATTGATCACGAACTTGCCTCACATGATCGACTGGGTTTCGCAAAACGTATTGCCACGCATTTCAAGTTGGTTTGCCGCGGCGGGCGGTAGCTTTAGTGCTGAAAATGCGCGCGACTTACTTTTGCAGCATATTCAATCGGGCGGTGGTTTGGTTAAAGCGGTGTTTACCACGGTCGCGCATTCAGGCTATACCATCATGGAAGTGTTGTTGAATATTATTATGATTCCTGTCGTTACCATCTACTTGATGTACGATTGGGAAAAGGTGCGCACGCAAGGTAAGTTGTATATTCCTTTGTCGGCGGCTAGGCGTGAAACAATGTTAAGTTTGCTCAGTGAGTGCGGTGATCGCTTGGCGGGCTTTATTCGTGGCCAGTTATTGGTGATGATTGGCTTGGGGTTTGTCTATTCTTTAGGTTTATCCATTGTGGGTTTGGATGTCGCCTTATTGGTCGGCGTCATGTCGGGTATTTTGAGCGTGGTGCCTTATCTCGGGTTTATTACCGGTATTCTTGTGGCCTTAATCGCCGCCGCGGTCCAGTTTCATTCTTGGTATTACATTATTGGCGTGTTGATTGTTTACGCCATCGGTGAAGTCTGCGAAAGCCTGGTGTTCTCACCTTGGTTCGTGGGTGATCGTATCGGTCTACATCCTGTTGCGGTAATTTTTGCTGTGCTCGTTGGCGGGCGCTTGTTTGGCTTTGTCGGGGTTTTGCTCGCGCTGCCAGTTTCAGCGGTGTTGATGGTCTTTTTCCGTCATTTGTGCCGAAAATATTTTCCAAGCGGTGTGGAAGGTGAGCAGGTATGAGTGAGCAGCTCACTTTAGGTGTACAGCTTGAAGATAACGCGAGCTTTGAGAACTTTTACCCTGCAAAAAATACCCAGGTGCTTGCCAGCGTGCGCGAAATGGCGCGTGGGCGTGGCGAGCACTATTTACTGCTGTGGGGCAAGCAGGGCGCGGGTTGCTCGCATCTACTGCAGGCTGCTTGCCGAGAAACAGCATCGATTGGCTTGCCTGCGATGTATTTAGACATGGCCTGTTTGGCTGCGTGTGGTTCAGTCGATGCGTTTGACAATTTAGAAGCCTTGCACTTGGTTTGCTTGGATAATATTGATGCGCTGGCGGGTCAAGATGATTGGGAAGAAGCTTTGTTTCATTTTTTCAATCGTATGCGCGAGAGCGGGCATCGTTTAATTATGAGTTTGCATCAAGCGCCCAAAAATGTGTTATTTCGTTTGGCGGATTTGCGTTCTCGTTTGAGCTGGGGTGTGGTATACCAGCTTCATGCACTCGACGAAGAAGAAAAGAAAAAGGCCTTATACTTCAGAGCTGAACATCGCGGTTTCACCTTAAGCGAGCCGGTGGCCGATTATCTGTTGCGCCATTGTCAGCGCGATATGGCGACATTAGCCAATATTTTAGATCAGCTGGACCAAGCGTCTTTGAGTGCGCAGCGAAAACTCACCGTGCCTTTTGTGAAATCTGTCTTAGGTCTGTAAGGGCGTGTTGACAATGGGCGCGCGCGCCTTGAGCGTGTGAATGATTGCCTCAGGCCGCAGTATAACCGCCATCGATCGCATATAAAGCACCCGTAATAAAGCTTGCTTTATCTGATAAGAGAAAATGTATCAGTTCGGCGACTTCCTCAGGTTTGCCCACGCGACCTAAGGGCTGTTCACGTGCTTCGGCTTGCTCAATCTCATGCAAAGGAATGCCACTTTTTTGGCTGTGACGTGCGATGGCTTCACGATACAGGGGGGTATCAATGGTGCCTGGGCACACACAGTTCACGCGAATATTATTGGCTGCGTAATCCAGCGCGGTTGAGCGGGCCAAATTACCCAGCGCGGCTTTGCTCATCGCATACAGCGTTGAGTTGGGTTTGGCGATGAAGGTTTGATCTGAGCCGACCAGCACAATGGCGCCACGGTTTTGTTGTTTTATATAAGGTATCGAGAATTTAAGGCTTAGGAAAGCGCTCTTAAGGTTCACGTCCATCATGTTCTGGTAATCGTCAAGGCTTGAGTGCTCGATGTCGCAAGACAAATGTTTGCCAACGTTCGCGACGAGTTGGTCGATACGTCCTTCTTTGGTGTGAATTTTTTCCAGGGCAGATTGAATGTCATCGGCCTGTGTTAGGTCGCAGTGGATATAATAAGTATCCCTGTTTTCAGGCTCAACGATGTCGAGGTTGTAGACTATTTTGCCGTGGCGTTGTAGTAATTGGATGGTGGCTTGGCCGATCCCTTTTGAGCCGCCTGTCACAATAATCACTTCCATGCTGACTCCTAACTGGTTATTGGATGACTCAATACATCGATGGCTGTGTTGATGGCAACTGCCAAGCTTGCGGCGTGGCGTTGATCGTGCATGCTCTCATGATCGCCTGAAACTGTCACGATGTGTACTGATTTATGACAATATTGTGTCCAGTGATTGTCACTGGCATCGATGGCTTCAAAGAGCGGACCAATATCTTGCGCTTTGAAAAGATACAGTGGGCAGTGAACCTCACAAGGTTTGTAGTGTAGCATGAGTTCTATTCGCGCATCTTGGCGAGCTAACCAGCGAGCCGGATCTTTGATCGCGTAGTGTTTGAACTGTTCGGTGTATTTGTCGACCTGTGCTTTTACCGCGGCTTTTACGAGTTGCTTTTCTTCAAAACGTTTAGGGTAAAGTGCCCAGCCATCAAGTGATAGTATTGCCAGGATCTCATCGTGGTTTTGACGCATGAGTTCGCTGATCTCTGCGGCAATATTACTGCCTGATGAAGCGCCTCCGAGAATATACGGCCCCTTCGGTAAGCTAGTTTTAATTAAGTCGTAATAATGTTTGGCCATTTCCTGCAATGAGCTGAATTCACAGTCACGTTCAATGCTGGGGTCTTGTATGGCAAAGACTGGGTTGTTGATATCTTTGGCGGTATTTAAGTACCAGAAGATGGTGCCGCCCATCGGGTGAATGAGAATCAGCGGCGTGCCGTTATGCACAGCGTTAATATGCAGCAATTCATTGTCTTTCTGTATGGCATCCCCATCGATCAGTGCGGCCAGTTCTTCAATGGAGTTGTGTTTAATCAGATCAGCATAAGAAATTGATAATTGAAATTCGTTTTTGAGGCTATCTATCAAGTAGGCGGCTAAAATAGAATGCCCGCCAGCCTCAAAAAAGCGCGTATCATGATTAATGGTCGCATGGGGGAGAAGCTTTTGCCATAAAGCGATCAACGCTGTCTCGGTTGGGCTGCTGACTTTTAAGGTATGATCGTCGTTGGCTTTAGGCAGTGGTAGTGCTTTGATATCCACTTTGCCACTTTGTGTGAGTGGAATAGCCTCAATCTGAATAAGTCTGTGAGGAAGCATATAGAAAGGTAATTTATGCTTCACAGTTTCTTTCAACACGTCAAGTTGCAGTGTGTCTTGTGAGACTAAATAGACACAAAGGCAGGGACTATCTTCTATTGAAATGACGGCTGCATAAGCTTGTTGAATATATTCATCATCTAGAAAAGCCCTTGCGATGGCCTCCAGCTCGATGCGATAGCCAAATAATTTGACCTGGTAATCTTCCCTGCCAAGAAACTCTAAGTCACCGTCATCAAACCATCGTCCTAAGTCGCCGGTTTTATAAAGCTTGCCGATGCCGAAAGGATTTTTTAAGAAACGGCTATCATTAAGCTGGTTTTGATTGTGATAGCCTTGGCAGACATTCATCCCGCCAATGTAGATCTCCCCAATAAAACCTGGGGGCAGTCGTCGGTAATGCTTATCGAGCAAGTACACCTTTGCATTACCAAAAGTTTTTCCGACGCTGCGTGGTTTGTTTGCTTCATAAAGCCCTAGGGTAACAGCCACGCTGCCTTCGGCAGGCCCGTACGCGACATACAAACATTCTGTCGCAGTGCGCCAACGTTTCGCGGTGTTGAGTGGGCAAGTCTCACCGCCCATAATGATACGTTTAAGCTTAATGTTGGAATCTGGTGATGAGTAAGTGAGTAGAGCCGGTGTGCACGCAATTTGTGTGATGTCGTAATCACGCAGCTTTTGGTTCAGCATTTGGCCGGGTAAGATCTTTTCACTGAATAAAACAAGACTAGCCCCGGATAAAATGGCGCCAAATACTTCCCAGTGGAAAGCGTCAAAGGTCACGTTTGACACGCTCAGTACGCGATCACTCGCATCCAGACAGAGTGTTTTGATTTGGCTTTGTGCGAGCGTCAAGATATTTGCGTGGCTGATGTTGATGATTTTTCGACGACCGGTTGTGCCTGAGGTGTAAAAAAAGCAAGCCAAGTCATCTAAGCTTGGTGTTTTCTCCGCGATGATGTGGTTTTGGGTTGTCTCGTCAATGTTTAGTGTGTTTGGCGATAGTCCTTTGGCGCGCAATACGGTGTTGTTGTCGCACACTAGTAGTGATGCGTCCATGCTGCTGAGTAAATCACTGATAGCGGCATCAGTTTCTTCAAGGCTTAGTAAAATATAGGGGCGGCCGAGCCGCAAGCAGGCAAGCATGGTAGCAACCAGGCTTATGCCTGGGGTGATAAGTAGCCCTGTAGCCCGAGAAGACGCCATATTGGGTTGCGATAGCGTGCTGTAAATGCACTTGACGTGATCGCCTAAAATAGCATAGGAGACGGCTTGCGTATCGCTGATAATGGCTGTGTTGTTTGGGTATTTTTTTACGATGTCTGCGAAAGCGTCATAGCAATGGTTAAAACCTAAAGCCAACTCGCCGTCGTGCTCAAACCCTGAAATTGATTCAATTAGTTCAGGCGGGCAGAGGGGTAGTTGTTTAAGCGGTGTGTCAAGTTGCCAAGCAATATTTTCAAGCTGATAGGCAAAGAAGGCTACGAATTTCTCGATTAAATTATTTGAAAAGCGATTGGTGTTAAATTCAGCCTCTACAATGAGCTTGCCGGATCGTTCAAAGACGTTAATGCTCAAGTCAAGTTTTGTGCCTGTGTAGTAAATTGAGGGCTCTTCTGATAATTGCTTGCCAAGTGCAAGGCGATTGCTTTTCTCAAGCTGATAGTTGATCAGTGCGCTGGCAAGGTGAACGTCTTTTCTAAGCTCTTTGGGTAAACAAGCGTTGATAGACTCAAAGTTAATGGCATGCTCTATCGCGTTGTGTACACGATTTAAGCTTGTAGAGATGAGTTCATGTAAGGTTTTTTCTGGGTCGAGATTAAATATTAAAGGTAGTGTGTTTGAAAAGTAGCCGATAATTTTCTCAAAGCCGCTGTCTTCGCGGTTGATATAGGGAAATAGAAAATAAACATCGTCGCTGCGTGAAAAGATACTTAGGCTAAACGCAAACACCGCACATAAAGCACCAAAAAATGTGACATTGTTTTCGGAAAGCGTTTGTTTGATGTGTGAGGCCAGCGGGGCTGGAATACTGTGTTGTAAGGTTTTTCCGTGTAGGGCAAGCTCATTCTCAACTTTATCGTAGGGCAGACTTAGCGGTTTTATATTTTTAAGTTCTTGTTGCCAATAACTTAGTTTGTTTTCGTCGACAGTTTCGTGGGTTTTTTCGCAGAAGTTGAGGTAGTTTAGCTCTGCATGACTTGGTGATTCCCCATTGTAAAGTTTAGAAAGCTGTTCGCAAAAGATACCCAATGACCAATCATCAAAGATAATGTGGTGAACGACAATGAAAAACTCATCGTGATCATTGTGCCGTATCAGTACAGCTCGAAAAGCAGGTTTTTTGGCTAGTTCAAATGGCTCTTCTTGCAGCTTGGTTTTGAACTGATTGAGTAAGTCGCTATCGCTAAAGCTTTTCGCTTTTACAGTAATGGTTTGGTTTGTGAGCTCGATTTCATTTTTGTTTAGGTCGATCCGTGAAGTTAATATCGGCTGTTGTTTGATGAGTTCGGCTAATGCTTGATTGAGTCGTGTTAAGTCGAGCTTTTCATTGAGGCGCCAGCTGATGGCGATGTTGTAAGCAGGCGACTCTGGATTGAGTTTTATAAAGTTCGCGATCAGTATTTGCGGCCCAGAAAGAGAAGTCTTTTGGGGTAGATTAAACCTGGATGGTTCTGTTTTTTTCTTTGCGGAGTCTAGGTAGGCTGCAAGTGATTCGAAAGAATCATAGGCGTAAAAAACTTTGATGCTTACAGGTACATTGAAGGCGGTTTCAAGCGCAAAGGCAAGTTCAATACGCATGAGCGAATTAAGACCGATGCTGGATAGGCGAGTATGACGATGGATAAAATGCTCAAGTGGAACACCAATGACGGTTTCAAGTTGTTTGATCAGTCTGCTTTCTGTTTCTGTTCGAGTACTGAGCGTTTTTTCTAAGGCTGCTATGTCGATTTTCTGGTTGAGGTTTGTCGGTATTCGATCAAGTAAGAGATAAAATGCAGGTTGCATATAACTTGGTAATTGCTCCTGCATGTAGTCTTTAATTGACTCTAGGTTTAGCGGGTGACGTTTGCTGGCAACAAGATAGGCAATTAATACAGGTTTATTTTGCTTTCCTTGTACGACCACAGCAACTTGTGCAATGCCCTCGTGGCGCAGCAGGGTTTGTTTGATTTCCATGGTATCAACGAGATAGCCGTTGATTTTATTTTGCGTATCTTTCCTGCCAATAAAGTCCAAGCTACCATCGGGCAAGTAGCGTGCGAGATCGCCTGTGGCGTAGGCTTTTTTTGTTTCGCCATCAATCGAGATTGAAACGAATTTTTTTTCTGTGAGCGCTTTGTCTGTGTAGCCTAGGCTTAAGTTTAACCCAGTGATATGGATTTCACCTATCGCGCCGATGGGGCTGAGTTTATTGTCAGGTGTTAAAATATAAATGTCATTATTGTCGACGGGCACGCCAATGGTCGGGTGGCGACGTTCATCATCACTGGCTTCGATACGTGCTTGTGTGACAAAGCCTGTTGCTTCAGTGGGCCCATAGAGATTGCTCAATGTCACATTGTGAATCTGAGTTTTGTAAGGGTTTAGGGCGGCGCCTCCAGACAGCAGTGTTATCGCTTGTTTGATTTCAAGCTTGTCGGCTTGTTTGAGCAGTAGGTTGATTAAGGCGGTTGAGAGGAAACAATGACTAATACCCGCATCGTTAATCCAGTCCGTCAGCGTTTCTATGTCATGTTCAACGCCTTTAGGAGCGACGATAACGGCGGCACCTGAAAGTAAACAAGGGAACAAGTCCGCTATGGACCCGTCAAAGCCTATGCTTGAGATGAAGGATATCTTACTGCCTGGCCTTGGAGAGAATAGGCGTTGATACACTTCGACATGGTTCACAATGGCGCGCCTAGGGATGTAAACTCCTTTGGGTTTTCCGGTGCTACCAGAAGTAAATAAAAGGCAGGCGGGGTCTTCGCCTTTAATTTCCGAATTTTCTTCTGTTATCTCACGCAGTGTAAAAAGACTGTGTATATTGAGTTGGCGGATTTCTTTGGTTTGTTCTTCGATGGCCTTACCATCGTAAAGCACGAGGGTGCAGTTACAGCTCGAAAGTATAATCTGTATCCTTGCGGGAGGGTTTTTTGCATCAATCGGCACGTAGATTTTCCCGGCTTTTAGAATGCCGAGTATGGCAATAATAATGTTTGCACAACGATCACCATAAAGTGCGACAAGCGTTTCGCTATCTCTCATTAGTGCTTTGAGATGGTTAGCCAATGTGCTGCTCAGGGTGTCAAGTTCTTTATAACTTAGTGTGTTATCACCGTCGATGATCGCAGGCTGATCTGGCCACTGTTTTACGCATTGCTCAAAAAAAGGGATTAAGCGTTCGTGGCTCGGCGTGTATTGCGGGCCTCGACTCATGGCAATGATGGTTGCATGCTCTTCGGGTGTGTTGATAGACAGGTGCTTTATAACAAGATCAGGGTGCCCCTGTATTTGGTTTAGAATATGTTCCAAGTGAGCGGCAATCTGGCGACAAATGGCACTCTGTTCATCAAAATTTAGCAGCGCAGATTGAAAGAAGACGGTGACTTGTTGGTTTTCAATATTGTGATGAACCGCTAAGTCTGAAATGGGTTGCTCAGGCGCTTTCTTGCGCTGTGAAAAGCTTACAATATTGTCGCTTATCCATCGTGTATTTTCTTTGGGTATTGTGGGGTGGCGTAAGAAAAAGTCGTGAGGCAAAAGCTGGTGTTTAGCATTCAGTTCCTGTTTTGCCTGCTCGCGAACGGATGCGTTGCTGGTTTCTTTGTCTATTGTTATGTGTATTGGCTGGCATGATGAGGCAAGCTTTTTCAAACTATCCGGCAAGTCTTCAGTGTGATGGCCGATCAGCACGTTTTCGGCGTTGTTGAGCTTGGCGATGTATATGGCTAGCGCAGCCAGAATGCTTGGGCTTTCATGTGGTGTGCTGAAATGATGTTGGCTGGCAGGGGTGCCGCTGCGTTTTCGGCTGGCAAAATAAGGCAAAGGTGAGGCGAGCTGACTGCGAAAAATATGGAGTAGGTGTGTTTCGTTGAGGTTTGTGGCTTTTAGTCTGTGAAGTTCGGTTGGCGTCGTGAGTGTATGGGGTAACACGATTGAGCGTTTTAGTTTTTTGCTGGAAAATGGCTGTTCGTCAATCCGTTGCAAGCGGTCAAGTGTCATTTTGCCAGTTTGCGTATCTAGGGTCATCGACTCTTCATTAATTTGTATGAGGCGTAATGGTGTGCTGCGTGGTTTTTGATCCAGGCTTTTATAGTCTTGGCAGACATAGGCTTCATCGTTGATGACCAGGGTAGGCAATTGATAAGGGTTGTCAAAGTTGCCAAAGCAAAGCGCGCGTATATATCGAGCAATCAGCTTTTGATCGTTAAGTTCGTTAATGAGAGTGTAAGGCAGTGATTGGTGGGTTTTGGCAAGCAAAAGAAAGTTTAGGCTGAGTTTTAAAATGTCTTCAAGCTTCTCAACGATGAGCGGCAATAAATCGCTTGCGGCCAACAAACATTGTTCGATGACCTCGCCGCTTGAAAGCTCGGCTTTTAGGCTTAATTTGGCCTGCTCAACCAGGCAGGCGGTGTCACTTTTTACAAGGCCCCAGCAAATGGTATAGTGTTCGCTGTCGTTGAGTAGCGCCAGCGGTATTGGGCTGCGCTCATACAGGCAAGGTGTTTCAGTTTCAAAGTAGCAAAGCTCTAAAGCCTTAGATCTATCGCCAAGCGGGGGATGTGATCGGCAGCTGTTGATAATAAGCGCGGTTTTTTTAATGCCATTGAAAGCGCCTTCGTGATCCAGCGTGTAGGAAAGCCCAGTGGATTCAGCCCAGTCAATGAGTGTGGTTGACGCAAGCACCAGTGATTCAATAGTGAGGCCACACGCTGACAAGGCTTTGTAGCACTCAATCATTAAGGCGTCATCACCATAAAGGTAAACTTTCTTTGCTTGAGGTCTTGTTGATTTCATAGTGCATCACCGCTTGCGATGTCAGCGATGAGATATCATACTATAGGTCTATAGTGTTAATCATCCCGCGGGTTTCAGTCTACTAAAGTGAGTGAGTTGTGGCAAGCAAGCATGATTTGACGGCGCTGACTCAGGCTGTTGAATTTTTTTCTGAACATGCTGTTCTTCTTGATCGTGAGAATAATCTTGTCGTGGCGAACCTCTATGCCCGCCATTTTTTCTCCATTGAAAATATGCCCTGTGCTTTTGACAGACTCTTGTTGCAAACGCTGGCGCACCCTCAAGCATTGAGTCGATTGTTGGGCCTGGCCAGTGGTGATTTTTGTGATATGGCCGATTATCGTTGGCAAACGCTGAAAAACTATATGGGTGACTACAGTCTAATTTTGTTTAAACCATTGGCGCCTCAAGCGCTGCCATGCCGCTTGTTTCCTGGTGCTTTCTTAACCTTGGAAGATTTATTTAATCTGTTTCCAGGCAATATTTACTGGATGGATAGCGAGCGACGCTATTTGGGCTCGAATACCTCAAATTTGCTGGCGATGGGCGCAAGCTCTGTGGCGGATATCCAAGGTAAGCGCATCGAAGAATACTTTGAGCACGCGGGCAAGATCGTGTCTAAAGTGATCGAGGCGGATACAGCGGTATTGGCATCGGGTCAGCCTGTGATGCTTGAGGAGGTCGGCTTTAATGAGTCAGGTCTTGAGTCAAATTATTTGAGTATTAAAGTACCGATCAGATCTTCTGATAATAAGGTGGAAGGGCTCTTTGGTTTTTCTTTTGATCTTAACAAGTTTGTTGAGTCCCAAGCTGAGCACGAGAGTGTTAATTGGCAGTACTATTCGAGTCAGCAAAAAACCTTGATAGCCGATTTGGTGAGAAAAATTTCTGGGGGTCAGGCCTTTTCTGATGTCAGCTATATAGACAGCGTGACTGCGATTAGCCAGTTTTATGAAAGCATATTGGCTTGTTTCCCGGGGAATGTGTATTGGAAAGATCGTAGTGGGCATTATCTGGGTTGTAACGAGGCACTCTCGCGTTTAGCAGGGCTTGGGCATCGTCATGAAATCGTTGGGCGAACCCTGGATGATTTCTTGGCAGGTGAGCTTCTGGAGGAAACCAGGCAGATCGATGAAAGTGTGATGAGTACGGGTGAAACCCTAATTGTTGAAGAGAAGGCGTTTGATGAACGGGGTAAGCCGGCTAGCTACATGACGTATAAAGTGCCGATTTTTGGCGCAAAACAGCAAGTCGTGGGCATGGTGGGTATTTCTCTGGATATATCACAGCGTAAAAAAGCCGAGGCGGCCTTGAAGCGTGCGAAAACGGTCGCTGAAAAAGCCAATAAAGCCAAATCAGACTTTTTGGCGATGATGACTCACGAGCTGCGCACGCCGTTAAATATTATTTTGGGTATGACGCGCATCATACAACAAGAAGAGCTGCCAAGAGAGCGCGAGCAGCACTATTTGCAAACCATATTCAATTCAGGCCAGGCCTTATTGCATTTAATTAACAATATATTGGATTTTAGTAAAGCGCAGTCTGGCACTTTGCGTTTACAAAAAAGCCCGTTTTCACCGCGTGAAATTTTGGAGCAACTGGATGCCGAGCTCGGTTATAAGGCGGCTGAGAAGGCCTTGTATTTTCATATTGATTGCGATGGCTTGCCCGATCAGCTGTACGGCGATGATCAGCGGCTTCGCCAAGTCCTATATAACCTAACGGATAACGCCCTGAAGTACACTGAGCACGGGGGCGTTTCTGTCGTTTTGAGGGTTGGGCCTAAAACAAAGCAAGGCTTTACGTTATTGGTGGATGTTAAAGACACGGGTATCGGCATTCCGAAAAAACGTTTAAAGCAGGTGTTTAATGCTTTTACGCAAGTGCGCAGTGAAAAGCATGATGAGTACTCAAGGCGTCATGGTGGTGTGGGTTTGGGTTTGGCCATTGTCACCAAAATGCTCGGTGTGCTTAAGGGTAAAATCGAGGTGGAGAGTGAAGAGGGGAAGGGAACTCGTTTCCACCTGAAAATTCCGATGGAGTATATGGCCGGTGAAGCCCAGCTTGAGATTGCTAAGCATGAGGCACTGCCAGAAGTGTTTCCAGGTAAGCGTATTCTCCTGGTTGAAGACAATCTCATGAATCAAAAAGTCGTTTTGCACATGTTGGAAAAATTGGAGTGTCAGACTGACGTTGCAGCTGATGGAAAGACTGCTTTGGAAAAACTGCATTCATCTGAAGGTTATGATTTGGTGCTGATGGATATCAGCCTGCCCGATATGAGTGGTTTGGATATTACACGAGAGTACCGGCAGGCCGAGGAAGCCTCAAAGCGACGATTGCCCATTATTGCATTGACGGCGCATGCGCACAGTGACGATGAAGCTAAATGCTTGGCTGCTGGTATGGATGACTTTTTGGTTAAGCCCGTGTTTGCAGAAAAACTTCGCGAAGTGATTGATCGCTTAACGAGCTAGGGGCACGCCCTAGGGCGTGTCCCTAAACTCATCGCTGGGCTGCAAAACAAGCCAAATCGGTAAACATACAGGAAGCTTTTCGTTAAATATGTCCAATATTCGCCTCAAACCTTCCTCTATTTTTCCTCGATTATCTTGTTTTTCGCACCTACCGAGAGCTCAGGGGCGCGCCCTAGTCATTCACGTATTCTAAATCCTGTGAATCCGGTTTTTGCTTGGCGGTTTGCGCTTCGGCGCTTGCAGGGCTTGCGGCTTCACTGGTTTTTGCTTCGTTGGTTTTCGGCTCTTGGCTGTTTGCGCCGATGGGGGTGTTGTCACTTTGCGTATTTATGCTGGCCGGTTGAGTGCCGCAAATCACCACTTTTTGCACGCCATCGATTTGGTCGAAGTTATCGGCCATCCATCGTGCCTGCAGCGGTGTAAGGTTGTGACCTAGCACATACACAATGCCATTGTTTACGTTAATGCTCACTTGGCTACTTTTCAGGTCTTTTATTGTCAACATGTGCATTTTGACTTTAGTGTTGATCCAGCTGTCGCTCAAGCGGGTCATGTCTGAGGCGCGACCACGAATTTGCAATTCATTATATAGCGTGTTGATACCACTGACGCCCTTGGTGATAGAGCCTGCCAGTGATTTGATATCCGCGTTAGGGACTTGGCCGGATAATAAGACTTGGCCATAGAACACGGTCACGTAGATATAGGTGTTGGGCTGGTTAATGCTCGCGTTTTGATTGAGCTTAGCTGCTATGGCGTATTGTAAGTTTTGGTCTTCGTGGGCTTGAGCAATGCTTCGGTGATCGTGAATCACATAGGCCATGCCACCTATGACGGCACCACCTGCAATAATGAAACAACCGCTTAATGAGCAGCATAATGTGACAAGAAGGCAGAGACTAAATTTTCTCATGCTTCACCAAATAAACTTTGATCGATAAAGTCACACAGGCAGTGAATGATGAGCAGGTGCGTTTCTTGTATGCGTGCGGTGATGTCTGAAGGCACGCGAAGCTCGATATCGTTGGCCGATAAACAAGAGGCCATTTGGCCGCCATCTTTACCAGTCACCGTGATGACAATCATGCCTCTGTCATGGGCCGCGTTAATAGCTTCAATCACATTGCGGGAGTTTCCGCTGGTTGAAAAAGCCAGCAAAATATCGCCCGCTTGGCCGAGTGCGCGAATTTGCTTGGCAAACACTTCGTCGTAGGAATAATCATTTGAAATCGCTGTTAATGTGCCGGTGTCTGTGGTTAAGGCAATCGCGGGAAGGCTTGGGCGCTCACGCTCAAAGCGGTTGAGCATTTCTGAGGAGAAGTGCTGGGCATCACCGGCTGAGCCGCCATTGCCACAACTTAAAACTTTTTGACCGGCTAATAATGCCTCGACAATTTTCTGGCCGGCCTGACCAATTAAGCCTGGCATATTTGCCAGGGCTCGCTCTTTGGTCGCTATGCTGGCTTGAAAGTGTGATTCAATGCGTTCAAGTAAGTTCATTTTGGATCCTTTCTCATCGAACGGCGAATCATAACACGGATTTTACAGCCCTAAAAAGCGTTTTCTAGCCAGGTGAAGGAGAGGGTGTTATCGAAAAGTTCGGCGCCAATCGCATCAAGCCGGCAATCGTATTCAGCAAATTCTGGGTGCTCCATCAGGAAATACTCTGCACTTAAGCGAACTTTTCGTTGCTTGCTGTCAGTGATGCTTTCAAAGACGCAGCGCCCGTCGTCTTTTTGTCTGGCTTTGACCTCAACGAACACGAGAGTTTGCTCGGGTGAGAGTAAAATAATGTCAATTTCGCCCATTTTGCAGGCGTAACTGTGTTGTATGAGTCGATAAGATCGCTGCTTTGCCTGTTCAATGCTAAGTTTCTCCGCGAGCAAACCCAAGGCTTTCGGATGGCTCGGGACATTGATGATCTGTTTCCAATGGTGCATAAAATCCTTGTGTGGTTTTTTGGGTGAGTGGTTTACATTTATCCGGGTTATCCTCGCTATGCTCGCCAAACAAGCCCTAAATGTAGCCTGTATTGAGCCTCGTCGTAGCGAATGCGAAGACGGGTGATCATCCGGGTTTTTAATGTTGGTTGTCTAAAGGGTTTTGGGCTTGCCGTTTTTCATTTGTGCCCAATTCAGCTGGCGATAGATGCGATTTTTCGGGTGCAAATAAAGCCGCCCGCTCACGCCTTGAAGGCCGAAATAAGGTAGGTTCACTAGGTGTGTGATGTGTTCAGCCAATAAATAGCTGTCGATACCTATCGCGTAGAAACGTGCGTAATGTCGATATTGTGTAGGCCAAAGTTGTTGGATGCGATGGCGGCGATTAATCATCGTTGGCTGTGTGCTAAGCATAAGCGGCATATCACAGAAATACACATTGTCGAGATCACGATTGTAGTCGGCTGATGCATCAGGACGGTAGATGGAAGACAGTGCAAACACGGGCAGCTTACCTGCAAAGTAAAAGCGCAGCAAGGGCATAATAGTTTTGGCTTGCGACGCTGTGGCTGCGAGGAAAATACCGTTGCTGTCTTGACGGCGACGTGGGACAAAGTCAGTGTATTGGTTGCGGGCGAATTTCACGACTTTTTTCACCGCATCAGCTCGCTGCTCACTTTGTTCGACGCCGAGCAGTTTGGCAAGTTGCTGTTTTAAGTTATCAGTTTGGAAGGCTAGTTGACCGGTGATCATCGCATTATTGTCTGACCAGGTTTGAGAAAATGCCCCCAGCACTTTTTGGCCCCAGTCACTGTTGGGTGTGATCGTCAATGCGCGATCAACGCCGAATAGCCAGGCTTCTTGGGCGGCTTGTTCGGCTTCTTGCGTGGGTGATAAACCAAATTGAATCAAGTTGCTGTCATTATCATCTGTGTAGTTCAATGCAATAGTGGGCACGCTTGCATCGCCTGCAATGCGGCTAACGTGACTTTTTAGTAATGGTCCAATGACGATTTGTGCGCCGTTGTTCACGGCTAATTGGTAAGCGTCTGAAGCCGATTGAGTCGAGGTGTCATAGAAGCGAAGCGCGATTCGTTTTTTGTCGTTTTGCTGTAAATACGCGCTCATGATGCCGTCACGAATCGCTTGGCTGATGGCTTTTAAGTCACCTTCGCTAGGCAGTAGCACCGCAATTTGTTGTGGTGTTTGTGTGTTTTGAATACTCGCCAGCGTGGCTTGGTCTGGGATGAAGGCGTTAGCCGGGTGGTTTGGAAAATTTTGTTGCCAGGCGATAATGGCGTTGGCCAGGCGAATATTTGTATTGCTGTATTCCTGGGCAATGATGGCTAAGCGTAGCCAGCCTGACACGAGGCTTTGCGCCCTATATTCTGTCGCCAAGTGATTCAGTGTTTTTAAGGGTAAATTTTGAAGTGCATACCATAGGCTAAGCTCTTGGCTTTGGTTAAGGTTTTGCGAGTGATTTAGCTGAAGCACCAAGCTTTGTGCGATCTGATTGTTGCGCGCATAGGCTTGGCTTTTAATGGCGAAATAGTTTTGTTGGGTGGTGCTTGGAAGGCTGTCCCAGTGCTTGATTTTTCCAAGTTTCAATAGGGCTTGGTAGGGTTGCCCAGATTGTAAAGTGTAATAGGCTTCTTGAATGATTAAAGACGGTTGTTGATGGTTTGAAAGCGGCGCAGATTTTAAGGTCTGCATTAATTGCTTGGCCGCGTTTAAATTATCATTGGCAATCATGTTTTGTAGTGCCAAAAGATCATCATCGTATGCATTGCGGTTGTTCGTGTTGGGTTCACTGGCTAGCGAAAGGTAGTGTGTGGTTTGGCTTGATAAAATAGGCTTGTGCGATAGGCTTGATTGATTGGCGCAGCTTGATAGCAAGGCTGCGAGTACGCCAAGGGTGGTTATGAGTAAAGCGTTTTTTTTCATTGCTGCCTAGCCTGTTGGAGAATGCGGTTTGCTATTGCTGCTCAATTTAGCATATTTTTGCTGGGGTTCTCATCTTTTTCATCAGCTGTTCATAGTGTTTTTGTTGCTCTGGGTATTGGGACAAGTGTTTCTCAAATTGTTTGGCGGCATGCGAGGCGCTGGCAGGGTGGTGTAGGGAAAAGTGCTCGGCGATGTCTTTTAACGAGTAAGCGAGGCAGTCGCGGGCAAGCTTGATGGCGCAGCTTCTTGCGAGATTCGTGTGGCCACGGCCCCTTGGGCTTGGTGCTTTGATCTGCTCGGCGCTGCAGCCAAAGTGTTCGGCCACAAGCTGAATCATTGCTTCAAACGACAGGGTTTCTTGATAAGCGGGTGAGCCTTCGCTGCTTAAGCCACCACGACGCAGTTGATGTTGAAAGCTTCGTGTGGCCAAAATGGCAGGCCAACGTTGTTTTTCAAAAAACCGCTCGACTTCGGCTAGGCGAGCATCAGCCTCTTCATGGCGTGTGACCGGCAGTTTTTCAAGCCAGTCTGGAAAGTGATTTTCACGGTAATACTGAGCGCTGTTATCACTGCCTTTTGTATGCAGGTAGTTTAGGATGGCTTGGCGGTAGCGCTCGGGTTCAATGACCACGGCGCGATAGCGGTTTTTAAAATGAGTGCGTTTTCCAAGGGATTGGCTGATGCTAAGGTGCAGCTGATGCATGAACTGATCAAGGTTACCTTTGTGAGCCTTTAAATATAAAAAGTAACGCGTGGGTGTGAGTGCGTAGGCATGAAGGCTGATTTTATAACGTTTTGGAATAGTGTTTAACCCGTTGAAAAAGGCCTCGTGTAGGGCCTCATCTTGATCAAAACGGTGCTGGTCAAGCAGTTGGTGGGACACTACATAACAAGTTTCGGGTTTTAAAATGCGAAGTGGTCTGGCCATATTTCAATTATTCCTTCGTTTGATGAGGCCGTCAAATTTCATGGTATACTGCGCGAAATTTTCAGGAGTAGTGTATGATGGTAGCTATTTTAGCGGCGATGACAGAAGAGATTTCCATTTTAAAAGATGCGCTTCTTAAGCCCGTGTCCCACGCTATTGGCGATCAAGTCTATTACTCGGGTGAGCTTTCAGGGCGTGAGGTCGTCTTGATGCAATCGGGTATTGGTCGCGTGAATGCAGCGATGACCACGAGCCTGTTGCTGCAGGCGGCTAAACCTCTGGCCGTAATCAATACCGGTACGGCAGGCGGCTTGCATGCTGACTTGCGCCCGGGCGATGTGGTCTTAGCTGATCGCTTGGTGTATCACGACGTGGATAACCGAATTTGGGGTTACAGGTTTGGTCAGGTACCTCAGATGCCGGCTGAATACCTTGCCGATGCACATTTGAGCGGTCTCGCTCAGAAGAGTGTATTGCTCGATGGACACAAGCTCATGACAGGCTTGGTCAGCTCAGGCGAATCGTTCGTCGCTTCAGATCGGCAAGTTAAGGAGATACGCCAGCACTTTCCCGATATCTGTGCTGTGGACATGGAGTCAACAGCTGTGGCTCAGGTCTGTCACCACTTTAAAACACCTGTGGTGGTCATGCGTGCGATTTCTGATACGGCGGATCACAAAGCTGCCCTCACGCATGAAGAGTTTTTGCCCCTGGCCGCCAAAACTTCTTCGCAAGCCGTGCTTAGATTATTGGCGTGTATATAAAATAGGCCGCTGCTAAACCTGCGATCAGGCCATAGAGATGTGACTCCCAAGACACACCCTTATCGCTGGGGACAATTTGCAAGAACAAGCCGCTGAGATAGTACAAGCACAATACACCGGTGAACACGGCGATGAGGTTCGGGTTTAGGTAGGCCTTGAATAGCAAAAATCCCCAATATCCCATGATCACGCCGCTGGCACCGATGTGGATCGCTTTTCGCCCCAAGAGCCAGGTGGCTAGCCCACCACCGATAACGATGATGAGTGTGGCTTCGATAAAGGCGGTTTGTCCGTACAGCAACATCAGGTTGATCAACAAAAACAGCGGGATCGAGTTGAACAGTAAATGGGAGAAATTGGCGTGTAAAAAGGGCGCAAAAATCACCCCTGGCAGCCCGGCGACCCTGCGCGGAATGATGCCAAAATAATTCAGTCGATACCGCAAAGCAACGTTCACTATGTGAACAGCCCATAAAATGGCCACGATGCCCAGGGTCAGCGTCAAATTCTGGCGGCTGACATCGATCAACGCTGAGAGTTGCTTGGCCCAGTTGTTCATGTTTTTCATCCAAAGTTTCTGGTAGAATACAGCCCTTATTGTGAGCTGAAAAGGTCAAATCATCATGCGTATAGAAGAAGATATCAAGCTGGATTTTAAAGACGTCCTTATTCGTCCCAAGCGCAGCACCTTGCGTTCTCGCTCTGAAGTTGAGCTTGTTCGTGAGTTTAAATTCCCCCATGCCAATAAAGTTTGGCAGGGCGTACCTATGATCGCAGCAAACATGGATCATACCGGTACGTTTGAGGTGGCTAAGGTTTTAGCTAAACATCAGATGATGACGGCGATTGATAAGTTTCGCACGGTTGAAGATTGGGAGATGATGAAGCAACATCACCCTGAAGCCTTGAACTTTGCTTTTGTGAGTTCTGGCACGCGTGATGATGATTTTAATAAACTGGCAGACGTGTTGAGAAAAACGGGCGCCGAGTTTATTTGTTTGGATGTGGCCAACGGCTACTCCCAACACTTCGTGGATTTTGTGAAGCGCACGCGTGATGCGTTTCCAGATAAGATCATTATGGCAGGTAACGTTGTGACCGGCGAGATGACGGAAGAGTTGATTTTATCCGGTGCTGATATTGTCAAAGCCGGCATTGGCCCGGGCTCGGTTTGTACCACGCGTAAAAAAACAGGTGTGGGCTATCCGCAGCTTTCAGCTGTTATTGAGTGTGCCGATGCGGCGCACGGTTTGAAAGGCTTGGTCTGCTCCGATGGCGGTTGCACGGTCCCTGGCGATGTGTCTAAAGCCTTTGCTGCTGGCGCGGATTTTGTCATGCTGGGCGGTATGTTTGCCGGTCATGATGAGTGCTTGGGCGAAGTCATTGAAGAAAATGGCCAGCGATTTAAGCGTTTTTATGGCATGAGCTCGGCTGAAGCGATGACAAAACACCGTGGCGGTGTGGCAGAGTATCGCGCGAGTGAAGGTAAGTCGGTGAATGTGCCTTACCGTGGACCTATCGAAGAAACGGTTTTGGATATCTTAGGCGGTGTGCGTTCAACCTGTACCTACGTCGGCGCAAGCTCGCTCAAGGAGTTGTCAAAGCGCACCACCTTTGTGCGTGTATCACAACAGCTCAATGAGGTGTTTAATCCTCATCATGTCTCGGGTTAGCACGATAGGCGTTAATTTTTCGTGTCACGAGATATAAAGCGATTAAAATCAGCACGACAGCGGTCGTGCTAATGGTATTTAAGGTCTCATCAAAAAAGATAAAGCCCCAAATCAGACCGGTGATGCTGACCACGCAGGCCACGAAACTGTAAAACACAGGTCCTGCATTATCGAGTACGTCGAAAAACAAGATATACCCAATGCTTGAGAGAATGATCTCGATGATCACCGCTAGAATACCTGCGCCATGAGCAACATGGGGCTCAAAAAAATGTTGGCTGGTCAAAAGTACGGGTGAGATTAATATGGCTGAGCTCATGAGCATGCCCATGGATAAGACTAAGGAGCTTGGCTTTTCTGGCCTGAAGTGAGCAGCAAAGAGCGCGCAAAGCGCGAAACACAAGGGTGAAATCAGTGCAATAAAAATCCAAGCCGTGTGATAGCCTAAGACACCGTGAGCGCCGGGAAGCGTCATGAGCATCAGGCCTGCAAAGCCGAGGAGTACGGCGAATAAGCGGGACCAGTAGAATCGCTCAAGCTTAAATAGTCTTGCTAAAGGGTACATCATCAGCGGCACCGTGTTCACAACCACGGCCAAAAGCCCGGCGGGTAAATGCGCTGCGGTGATATACATGGTGGTGTTCGGTAACGCCACGCCCAGTAGGCCTGTGACCAGGAAATAGATTAAAATTTTGGGTTGAAACGGTAAGGGTGCTTTGCGTTTAAGGCATAGAGCTAGCAAGAAAAGTGCAGGCCCCAAGCTTTGGCAGAATGCATAACCTAGGGGTGTGACGCCATGGAGCACGGCAAAGCGAGCAATCGAGTAGCCTGATCCCCAAATCAAGCCGAGTAAGATAAGCAGTTTTAAGGCCTTTGGCACGATCAGCTCGCTTGTGTTCAGTGGTTTTGTTGGCTGATAATAACAGGCTGCTTTCTATCAAGCCAACCCTGACAGATGATAAAAAGCCGCGTATACTGGCTGTCTTTGTTGAAGCCAAAAAGCACAAGGGGAGCTTATGAGTGTTCAACTGCCTGAGAAGCGATTGATCGCGAGTTTTGATGTGGATGCACAGAAAACCTTCACACCGGAATGCCCGGATGAGTTGCCTGTGCCGAGCGGTGGCCAGATTGCCGATGCTTTGAACCGACAAGCCGAGTATGCCGCTTACCGCATTGGTTCAAAAGAAGCGCATTGTCCTAGGGCGCATTGGGTGGCGAGCGAAAAACACCCGGCGTTTACAAAAATGGATGCGCCGAATATGGATTCCTATTGGCCTGCTCACGCAGTGCCGGGTACTTTGGGTTTCGAAGCGATTGATGGCTTGCCCAAGCCCACTGATTATGATTTTTTCGTGTGGAAAGGTATTGAGTTGGATTTGCACCCGTACGGTGCGTGTTACCATGATTTGCACAAAAAGCTATCGACGGGTGTGATAGAGTTTTTGCGGCACAAAGGGGTTGAGTGGGTGCTGGTCGGCGGTTTGGCCACGGATTTTTGTGTGGCTGAAACTGTGGATCAATTAATAGATGCCGACTTTACGGTAGTGTTGAACCTTTCAGCCAGTCGGGCGATTAACACGCTCGGTGCTGAAAAAGTCTGTGATAGGATTCTCGAGCGTGGTTCACATGTGATTGACTCCTGCGATGAGTTGATGCTTGCATGAGGCTCGTTTCTTTATTGGATAATGATCTCTATAAATTCACGATGCAGCAAGCAGTGCTTCATCGCTTTTCTGATGTTGAAGCCGAATATACCTTAATTGTGCGTGATGATGATTTGGATTTATCCTGTGTTAAAGCGCCTCTGATTGAATCTTTAAAGACTTGGCCATCGCTTGCTTTTCAAAAAGATGAATTAGCGTATTTAGACAACTTGCCGTTTTTTCAGCCAGACTATATTAACTATTTGAGCGGTTTTCGCTTGAACCCAGATTATGTGCATATCGAAGAGGGGGCGGGCCTGCACTTAAGGGTGTGCGGTCCTTGGCTTGAAACGATTCTGTTTGAAATTCCCTTGTTGATGAGTATCAGCGAATTATATTATCGAAACACTTATCCTGGTCTTGACCTTTCTGAGGGCAAACAACGTTTAGCTCAGAAAATCACTAAGGCGCAGGGTGCAGAAGCCTCGGGTTTTGCGTTTGCTGATTTTGGTACGCGCCGTCGCTTGAGTCATGACTGGCAAGCGTTTGTCCTGAAAGAGTTTCAAAGCAAGTTGGCGAATTTTAAAACTACAAGCAATGTGTATTTTGCTAAACAGTTTGGGCTCTCACCCATTGGCACCATGGCGCATGAATTTATTCAGGCCGGTCAAGCCCTGGCAGGCAATTTGCGCGATAGCCAGCGTTTTGCTTGGCAAACGTGGCTTGATGAATATGGCGATCAGCTTGGTATCGCGTTAACGGATACGTTGGGTCAGGCGGCATTCTTGCGTGATTTTGATACGCATTTTGCGACAGCCTTTGCAGGTGTCAGACAAGACTCTGGCGATCCGTTTGAGTGGGGTGAGAAGATCATCGACCACTACAAGGCGTTAGGTGTAGATCCGGCGACGAAAATCTTGGTGTTTAGCGACGCACTCACAATTGACAAGGCATTGGCCCTGCATCAGGCGTTTGCCGGCCAGATTCGTGTGGTGTTTGGTATCGGCACACATTTGATGAATGATGTGGGTGTGGCGGCTTTGCCTATTGTGATTAAACTTTCAGGGTGTCGTGGACAAGCCGTGGCAAAATTATCTGACACGCCTGAGAAAATTTTTTGTAAAGACAGTGAGTTTTTGGCGCGCCTTGAGCAAAGCGCTCGGCAAGCGTAAACTTCTTTGAAAAGGTGAGGTGATCTATGCAACGACGTTCTTCAAGCGGTTTTGGTTATTTGCTGTTGGGCTTTAGTATGCTGACGAAACCGGGCGTTAAGCGATTTGTCCTCATTCCTTTGGTGATCAACGTTGCTTTGTTCGCAGTACTGTTTTTTTTCGCAGGCCATTATTTTGGTGATTTTGTTGGCTGGTTGGATCATAAGCTGCCGACTTGGTTGCATTGGCTTAATTGGATACTGTGGCCGCTGTTTGTTTTATCTGTGTTGTTTGTGTTGGCGTATTTCTTTGTGATTGTCGCCAATATTATTTCAGCCCCCTTTAATAGTTTCTTGGCTGAAAAGGTCGAGTGGATAGAGGCGGGCCATAAGCCTAATCCTGACGACACGATGACAGATGCACTGAAAGATATTCCTCGTGTGTTATCGCGCGAACTCGCAAAGCTGAAGTATTATTTGCCCAGGGTCGTGGTTTTGCTGATTCTCTTTTTAATTCCCGGCATTAACTTGGTGGCCACGGTTCTTTGGTTTGTTTTTGGATGTTGGTCGATGTGCATGCAATATTTAGACTACCCCATGGATAATCATAAAGTGTCACTGGTACTCATGCGAAAAGCCATGCGCCAACAGTTAAGCTTAAGCCTTAGCTTTGGTTGCGCGGTGGTGATTGTCTTGATGATTCCGGTGCTGAACTTTTTGGTGATTCCGGCTGCGGTAATTGGTGCGACGCTGATGTGGCTGGATTACCGGCATCAGTGGCTGGGCGATTCTGCGTCAGCACATAGTACGGACCAAATTGAGCCAGTATCGTAGGGTTCTTATCGATTTTTTGATAGAACTGATTTAGGCTCTTCTCATAAACAAACACGATGACCTGTTGGGATGACTGCCATTTTTTCTGTAGCTCTTGCTCGTTGAGCAAGAGTGAAAAATTGCGCTGCATTTTCGCGCCTTTTGCGAGCTCACCTTGCCAGTTGTCACCCCGTAATATTGCTGGGTCATGCCAGCCATACGTGACAACGTACATGTTCTTTTGCATATAGAAGGGTAAGTCGCCATCGTAATTCATGTAGCTCACCACAATCCCATTCTTGTTTAGATGTGATTTGATAAATTGCGCGGCTTGCTTGTCGGTTGAGGGTACATAGTAGTGTAGGCTGCTGTACGTCAGCGTGAAAATTGCCATGCTCGCAATGATCATGAAGCTGCAATAGCGTGTGAAGCTTGTTCTCAGCCAGCGAAGTTTTGCGCCTAAAAATAAGGTAAGGACCAGTGATAAGGCAAAACTTACGATGAACACCGTGGGTGCTTTGCCTGAGTGAATTAAATGTTGTGGTAGGAAAAAAATCGCCACAATGCAGGCAGTGATCAATATCGCCAAGGCCCATAAGCTGATGCGTGTTGAGCGCCTAGCAAAAAGCTGCTGCCAATGTAAGTCGAAGTAGCGGGCGATCAGCATCGCCAGTGGCGGGAAAATAGGCAGAATATAGCTTGAGATTTTTGAGGCCGGGATCGAGAAAAAAACAAGAATCAGTACAGTCCAAAGGATTAGGTACCATTCTTTACTGGCAGTGCGCAGGTGTCTTAAGCGTTTGCACTGGTCAAGTAATGTTTGTGGAATAAAAACAGACCAAGGCAGCATGCCCGCCAATACAATAAGCGGATAATAATAAATGGGGTTATGCATATTAAAGTGATTGCCAGAAAAGCGATCAAATTGTTGAACCACAAAAAAATAGTGAAAAAACGCATGCGTTTGATATTCCGCCATGAAATACCAGGGCGAAACGAGTAATAGAATGATAATAAGTCCACTGAATAGGCTCATATGCTTTAGCTGGCGCCACTCGTGTAAAATCAGCGTCCACATGCCGATAATCATGATCGGAAACACAATGCCCATGAGTCCTTTGGTGAGAATAGCCAAAGCGGCAAACACGTAGGCCACCCAGAAATAGGCTTTGCGGGCGAGACCCGGTTTGAGTTCTAAGCCCATGATCGCAAACCACAGTGCGCCGGATAAGAGCACAGCAATGCCCTCGTCCATATTGGTGTAGTGTGCCTCAAAAAAATACAAGGGGCTGGTCATTAAAATAAAGCTCGCCACGATGGCGGTACGGCGATTGAATAAGGCTCGTCCTGCGATGTAGATCAAGCCAACACCCAATATCCCAAAACACATGGGTACAAAACGTGCGGCAAATTCGGTGATGCCGAAAGCTTTCATGGAAAAGATTTCCAGCCAATACACGAGAATGGGTTTATCCAGGAACGTGTTCCCGTCTTGTTTTGGGGTGATCCATTGGTGGTGTCGTAGCATTTCTTGGGCAATCCCGGCGTAGCGACCTTCGTCTGGGGTAAGAAGGATGTAGCTGTGGATAAATACGATGTAAAAAAGGGTGCAAGCAGCAAGGATAAAAATGAGATCGAAAAAAGCAAGAGTTGTGCGGTTCATCTTTTACGCAAACCTTAAATGGGGTTATACTTACGGCAAATTAGGTCGCGAAGTGTAGCATGCTATGCCAAAAAATACCCGAAAAAATCGTCTGGCCAGCCGAGAGCTCTTTATCTCTTGTGTGGTGCCATTGCACAATGAAGCTGAAAATATTGAGGCTTTTGTTCAGGCTTTAAGCGCAAAGCTTACAGAACACACTGATCATGCTGAGATTATTTTGGTTGATGATGGCAGTCGTGATGACACGGCCGCTATTGTGGTCTCAAAGCTCTTATCTGATCAGGTCAAATTCATTCGTTTTTCACGCAATTTCGGTAAAGAAAAAGCGCTCACAGCCGGTTTGAATCGCGCCTCGGGTGAAGTCTGTATTTTGATCGATGCGGATTTTCAGCACCCGGTTGAAACCATTGATAATTTTTTGGCAAGTTGGTCTGAGGGCTATGATATGGTCTATGGCGTGCGCGATAATCGCAACGCCGAGACCTGGTTAAAGCGCAGTTTCACGCGCATGTTTTATTGGTTCATGAAAAACATGGGCGAAATTTCTGTCCCCGCTAACGCAGGCGATTATCGTCTGCTCGATAAAACTGTCGTGGATGCCTTAAACCGTTGTGGCGAGCGTAGCCGGTTTATGAAGGGTTTGTATGCTTGGGTGGGCTTTAAGTCTATCGAGGTGGTCTATCCCGTTGCCGAGCGTCGTGCTGGCGACTCGTCTTGGAATTTTTTTCGCTTAACGGAGCTTGCGCTTACCGGTATTTTTTCTTTTTCAGATATCCCTTTGCGCGTCTGGAGCTTGGTGGGCTTGTTTGTTTCAGCACTATCATTTTTGGCGGCACTTTATATCATTATTGATACTTTGCTGTTTGGTGAAACCGTGCCGGGCTATGCCACTTTACTGACAGTCGTGGTGTTTTTTGGCGGTGTGCAAATGCTTTCCATTGGCATTTTGGGTGAGTACATTTCTCGCGTATTCCAAGAGGTGAAGCGGCGCCCACAGTATATTGTTGCCGAAAAATACGGTTTTGATGTGGAAGAAGCTTGACAACAAATGATCCTGGGGGCGCGCTTTAAAAGGTAGGCAGGTGACTTATGACGATGACGTCGATCGCTATATTGGACGGGTTTTTTGCTGTTATTCAGCGGGCGTTGACTGACACGGGAAGTTTGAGTCAATTTCTTTCAGCCAATGTGGCAAGGCCGGCTTGGTATGCCGCCATGGCAGAAGCCTATCGCTACGCCGCTTTTCTTGAGCAGGAATTGCGTAAAAATAAGGAGCAGCGTCTCTCTCTTGGGGCCACAATGGCTAGTGCATCGCTGTTTATGGATTCTCGGCGTCCGCCCTCGCCAGGGAGAGGCGAAGCCGACGGCGCGCAGCCCGCGGTAGCTGACGATTCTCCGAAGAGCGTAGCGAGTCCTGAAACTCTTTCTGCCCGGGCCCAGCCACCTGAGGCTAGCGACCCGCTCTCTTCTTCTTCTTCAGGTGTTGATGATCCTCCAGTGGACCCACTAGAACCAAAAGCTCAACGGAGACCAGCACTGCCCCGGTATTTATCTCGTGTCAGCTCAATAGCGCTGCTTCAGGCACAGCTTAGCCAGACAAACGCTTTAACTCTACCGCCCTCGCCAGGGAGAGGCGAAGCCGACGACTCGCCTGTCAGTTCAATAGCGCTGCTTCAGGCACAGCTTAGCCAGACAAACGTTTCAGCTCTATTGGGGCAAGATTTTTCTGATATTGTTAAAGCGCTAGGTGAAGAAGAAGGCTTTATTCAAACGGCGAAGAAGTTTTGTAGGGCATTCAAGGAATTTCAAGGAAAAACAGAATCAGAGTGTATCAATTTTTTGAGCGATGCCTGTGCTTTAGGGCTACTGCTCCACCCTGAAAAGGCTGAGTGTAATCGCAGTCCGCTCGGCGTATTGGTTAAAACGCTGGTTGATCAGCTAAGTGATTTAAAGCTGCCTGGGTTTATTGCTTTCACAAAGCATCATCTTGTGTATGAAACAATAACGCATTTGTTGATCCTAGATTCCGCAGTTAGAAGCTGAAATAATCTCACTTTAGTCGAAAAATCTCGGATTTAAGTGATGAAAACACCTTTTTTAAAAACTC
>PCWT01000029.1:0-735 GCA_002796245.1 Gammaproteobacteria bacterium CG11_big_fil_rev_8_21_14_0_20_46_22
CCTTGCGTAATAACATCAACTCGATCACTCAATAACATTCAACTCGATCACTTTTTCAGTCTTTCCGAGACGAGCCACCTTTTTAACTCAGGTGATCGCCATGAGTCAATTTTTTTGTAATTTTCTCATCGAATCACCGCCCAATTCAAAACGCTGTGCGCAGTGAATTAATCGATCCATGATCGCGTCGGCATAGGTGGCCTCACCAATTAGTTCATGCCAGCAATTGACCGGAAGTTGACTGGCGATAATGGTGGAGCCTTGTCCATGACGCGCGTCGATAATATCCAGCAAATCACTTCGTTGTTGACTGTTGAGTGTATTCATTCCCCAATCATCTAAAATAAGTACGGGCGTTGCCGTCAGTTGGTTAAGGAAGCGGTTGTAAGTACCGTCGCCATGGACTTTGAGTAATTGCCCCAATAGTCCCTTAAGTCGGTAATAGCGGACGGCTGTTCCTTGTTGGCAAAGATGGTGTCCCAGCGCGCAAGCCAGCCAGGTTTTACCGCAGCCAGTCGCGCCAGTAAACAATAAGTTTTGGTGGTGGATGAGCCAGTGCCCTTCTAATAAACTGCAGAACTGGCTTTTGTCGAGTCCTCGCTCTTTCTTATAGTCGATTTGTTCTGGGTGCGCTTTCAGGCGAAATTTAGCTTGCGTGAGTAAGCGTTCGACTTTGTGTTGTTGTCGTCGTATCAGCTCGCTACTGAGCAGGATCGAGAGGCGCTCTTCAAAGGT
>PCWT01000029.1:794-2739 GCA_002796245.1 Gammaproteobacteria bacterium CG11_big_fil_rev_8_21_14_0_20_46_22
GCAGACGTAGCTGTTGAAGTTGTTCGACTAGCATGGTGAATTCTCCTTAATGAAATTCATGGGGTTGACGTAAATTGGCGTGAGTAGTCAGTTGCTCCAGCAAGTCCAGCTGCAATTCAGTGGGCTGTTGGTCAAGGTTATTTTTGAGGATCGCTTTAATACTTTTGAAGGTTGAAGCACCCGTTTTTAATCCGCGTTCACAGGCGGCGTTGAGTCGTTCATTGTTGTAGGTTTTTACCAGCGAAAGCAGACCGGCACAGGAACGATAAGCCTGCTCAGGATGGGCTTTACTGGCGAGTTTCTGATTAACCCAATCAAGCACATGAGGGCCTGCGTTCTGGGCTCGCTGTTTAAATTTACCCGGATTCCAATCCATGTAGGCGCGGTGATGAGCCGGCATATGTTCTTTGTCGGTGCTTTGTTTTCCAGGCGTAAACAAGCGGACGTGATGAGCCACGCATTGTCCTTCGTGATAAAGACGAACCGTGCCTTCGCTAAAGTGCGCCTGCAAAGATTTTTTGACCAGCGCATAGGGAACCGAGTAATAATTACGTTCAATTTCAACGTGATAATCGAGATGAACCTTGACTGTTTTTATTTGCATGAAAATATAAGGTGAGCGCGGCAGCGACTTGAGTGCAGCCCTGTCCAGTGCTTCGAATTGGCTGGCTCTGGAGCCCGGTATTTTTTGAAACGCCTTTTGATTGAGCCTCACCAGCAAGGCACTAATTCGCTGATTTAGCTGAGCCAGAGTATAAAATACTTCGCGACGTAAGCAGGCTAAGATCCAACGCGTTACCAATAAAACGCCGCCTTCAGCTTTGGCCTTGTCTTTAGGTTTTCGCACCCGAGCTGGCATAATCGCAACACCAAAGTGGCTCGCCATTTGATGGTAGGTCGGATTGAGATCGGGCTCGTAACGACAAGCTTTCGCTACACCACTTTTGAGATTGTCGGGGATCACCAGTTCAGGAACACCGCCCATAAACTCGAAGGCACGCTTATGGCTCATACACCAGTCTTCCATCTTCTGCGACCAGGTCGCTTCGGCAAAGGTGTAATTACTGGCGCCCATCACGGCCACAAAGATTTGTGCCTTATGGGTTTCACCCGTGTCGGGATCGACGATTGGCACAGTCTGACCAGCATAGTCGACAAACAGTTTTTCTCCGGCTTTGTGCAGTTGACGCATACTCAGTGAAAACTTGGGTTTGAACTCGCGATAAAGACGGCAAAAATGGTTATAACTGAAGTGGTTGTTTGGATGACGCTCTGCATACTCCTGCCACAGTAATTCGATGGTGACGCCCTTGCCTTTGAGCTCCTGGTGCAGTTGACCCCAGTCTGGAACAGCTCGACTGGCTTTACACTTAACTCGTGTACCCAGAAACTCGCGCGCCAACCGAACATCGTCCCAATCGTCTGGCAGCGGCCAGCACTCAATGCCTAACTGAGCTGCTCTAGCGGCATAGGTTGACACGACCGAGGGTGAAATCGACAAGCTGACCGCAATTTTACGATGAGGCAGCTTTGCGCCATATTTAAGCTGTAAAATAGATTTAAGTTTACGCATTGAAATGGTTCCGTTTGGCATGCCTTTGTTCCTATTAGGTGAGGATAAAAGGCACTGATTTTAAACAAACGGAAAGCTGAAAGGGGAAATAACATCCATGTCGATCGCTTAATAACATGGTTCAATCAGGCATTACCATTATGGGCAAAAGTGATCGAGTTGCATGTTATTAAGCGATCGGCTTGGATGTTATTGAGTGATCGGGCTAAATGTTAATGAGTGATCGGCGAGGGTGGAAATACGCAGTCTTCGGATACTAATAGTTCTGAGCAATAATTGTTAGGGTATTCTCTTAAGGCATCGTCTGCTAATGGCAAGGACTAGGGACATGCACTCACAACTGTTGCTACTTCAAGGACTAGGGACAGGCAC
>PCWT01000030.1:0-3669 GCA_002796245.1 Gammaproteobacteria bacterium CG11_big_fil_rev_8_21_14_0_20_46_22
GTTTTAGATTCTGGCTTGCCAGCACTAACGGCTATTAGAGCTACCGCGACACATTACCGGACCCTTTTAGGCGCTGATGTTTTTAACCCTGACTACGAAGAAGCTTTTCTCTTCCTTGCAGAATATCATCCAGAGCTTTTTCCCCCTTCGGCAGATTCCGTTATCCTCCGGGAACAGTTGGAAAATGCTTTGCTCGAGTATAATCCTTGGGCCTATGTTCATTGCAAAGCGTTAGCTAATCTTAACATTGGTTTGCTTGCTGGAATCACAAGAATGGCTGCTGATTGTTATTATCAGCATAATGCACGTATTTTGCCAGATCAGATTGTCACTCAGATAGCAGCCTATGTTAAAATGAGCGATGAGGAAAAAAAATTACTCCGGTATTTAGCCAGTATAAATATAACTGAGGTGAAAGAATGGCTTTATTTCGAAGAGGCAAATAAAAAGGCAAGAGCACAGCAGTTATTTGGGCTCTTAGTCTTGCAAGAAGCAGGTAATCAAGACAGCTCTATTTTAAAGCCGATAGAGCTTTTGGTTCGGTGGACAAGAAATCAAAAGGCAGAGCTTTATAACCTATTAAACCCTTATCTTTCAGAGGAGGATGCAAGTCAACTTGAGTCTTTATTTAAATTGAATATTGATGACAAGGCTTTTAGGAGAAGCGCCGCTCTTTGTTCAAGCGGATCAGAGGAATACGATACCTACTTGCAAAATGAACTACAAAACATCCAGATCCAGAGACGCGAGGATGTTGAAAATTTTATAGCCGAAGAGGTTGACGCTATTATCACTACAGGGTCAATAGGATGTTTAATCCCCTTGTTTAAACGAGTTCATCCAATTCTTAAAGGGGATTGCCTGAGGGTTTTTATTCAGGCATGTACCGTAAACAAAATAAAAAGCGATAATCTTTTCAAAATATTACATTTTTTACATCAACTTTTTACTGTTTACGGAGACGACGCTTTCTTTCAAGACTCTGGGCCTTTACCAGCGAAGTCGATTTTTAGAGAAGTGTTGTTTACTGCAGTTAGATGTTTCGCCGAGGCTCATATTGGTTCTTCTTTTTTGGATTATATTAACTTAATTCCATTGAATGCAATTAACAAAATAAGCATTGCACGCATTTTTGCAGAACTTGTAAGTGACCACCGAGGTTCATCTCCTGAGAAGATGAAGATCTGTCGGGTATTAAAGACCTACCTGGAGGGGTTTTCTTTAGAACACTTGCGTGTCCTTTTTTCCCAGGTGGATGGTGATCAGGTTGGTTTTCTTGGTAACATTCTAAGCAATATTGTTTGTTCTTGGACTGATCTTGCTCATTTTGCCTTCAAGATGTTGCAAAAATTCCCATCTGATCATAGAAAATCTGTGCTCCTCTCTCTTGTTGAGTGTAGCCCTGGTCAATATTGTACGGTTTTTAATCGATTGCTTTCCTTTATGAGACCAAGAGTAATAATAGGCTCCCATCAAGAAGAACATGTTTGGCCTATTCTAAATGCTTTGTTTCCAGATAAAGCAGATTTGATTGCTTTTCTGAATGAGAAAATTAATGGGGGAGGGAACACCATTTTTGGGGAAGTGCTTCTAAAAAAGGCAGTCAATCACCTTGATATATGGGCTTTTCTTCTTCGGTTCCCATATCAACAACTACTTGATTTCTGCAACGAGCTTTCCGGTAAGTTCATACAGGACCTGATTGAATCTGAGCGAGTTGTCGTTGCATCTTATGTATTAAAACGTATTAGAGGACATGGACTCCTCAGCCCGTTTGCTGAATGCTTATATGACATTAAAGCAGAAGAGCCGATTTTTCAATGGATAAAAGACATATCCCCCTCTGCTTTTTTCAGGCTGTTGGCTATTGAACACGATTATGGAAGAAATGTACCCTGGGTTTTATATGCAAACAAAAAGATAAATCTTAACGGTCTGGTTACGTTATTGTCTCGCCTTTCTATTTTTGAAAAGTATTACTTGCTTTTTTTTCAAAAAGAACAGGTTCGTGATGAAGCGCCAAAGACTTTATTCGACCAGCTTGCGCCGGAAGATGTGCCGCTTTTAATGGAAAAACTGTTTGCTCAAGCCAAGTACAGTGAAAAAGAAACATTTTTTCGTGAACATTTGGGTAGAATAGTTTTGAAGCACGCTCATAGGTTGTTAACGCCTCTTTTAAAAAACTTAACTCTGAGTCAAAAATTGAATTTAGCTGCTCAGCTTCCTCCGCATACTCAGAATAATGGGGAGGCATGGGCATGCATTTTTTCTACGACCAGGGAGGACCTAGGAAAGATAGGAGAAGTCATTTATGACATGGTTGCGTCTGGAAAGAGCACGCATGCAAATTCGGTTATCGGTGCTGTTCAAGGCTACCTTAAACAAACAGATTACACCAGAGCAAAAATTGAAGGATTCTGGGGGCAACTTTGTGACTTACTCTATGAAAAGATTTCTTTAGAGCATGGCGTTGCTTTTGCTCGTTATGTGGCTGCTTCAGGAGCTTTTGAAGATGCCAGCAGATTGAAAAACCTAGTTTACAAAGAACTCTCTCCTGGCGAGTATTTTGTTTTGTTTTCTGCTAAAGATTCTTCGGGTCGCTCGCTATTTAGCAGGCTCTTTGTTATATCTCTGAGAAATACCGAGGTCTGCCAGCGTTTTATTCAGCGTTGTCGTAGTCTTATGCCAGCGGAGTTAATTTTTTGTTTGGAGGAAGTGAGGGGTTTGCAAGATCTTTTGGAATCAAATAAAAACAACCCTGCTGCTATTTTTTTACAAAAAATCTGGGAGAAGTTTCGTCGACAAAGTCAGCCGCCCCCGCTGGGGATGCCCGCTTTACCCGATGATAGATTTTTAACAAGCGAGTCGCGAGTCTCAGATAACCGGACGCTGGCAGAAAGCGGTTCCCAGCGGGAACTGCTGCGAAAAAGTTGTGAGGTTGATCGACAAGTTGAGCGTTATTTGCCGAAGACTATCAAAACAAGGCAGAGTATTAACCGAGCTGAAATTGACGGTACTGCTAACCTTGCCAAAAAAAAGCAACTCATTGTTCAGTACACCAGATTAGCTTTAAAGAACACAGCTACCATTGCTGAAGTTAAAGGGATAGCACAGCAGGTCGATGCTGACTTCAAAACTTGCCTAAGACAAGAGCGTCATTCGCTTCCTAGAAAAGAACCCGGGTATACGCGTTCTTGGGGGCTAATTTGGATGATGATTAAATGTAAGCTAATGATGATGATGAGATTGAGGGGCCGTGAGTTTCTCGATCAGGCGGTTGATAAAATATTAGACACCCAGGTTTGTTCCTCATTAAAACAGCGAAGTGAGTTAACCCAGTTTTTTAGCCGACCAGCACAACCAACAAACCATGCGTTGAGTTCGAACCATACTGTTGAAATCCACTCATGCCCCTAGTCCGCTTGAGTGAGAGCCTCATCAATTTTAATGAGCCTCTCGCGAAAGTCTCGATGGTTAATTGCGCCATCAACGTTCCAGGGCCGCCTCATGAAACCAACTCGACCTGTTCAATTTTTGTAACAACTTGAGATAACGTTGCACCATCCCAAGAGAAAATTTTCCTTAATCCTTTCCCGACTTCCAGATTTTTATGGATAAAATATTTACACCCCAGTGTTTATGCGGGTTTTAGCGCATCATGTTTTTAGT
>PCWT01000030.1:3677-37154 GCA_002796245.1 Gammaproteobacteria bacterium CG11_big_fil_rev_8_21_14_0_20_46_22
CGTGAGAGTCCCAAGATGGCAACGATTAACAGCAGCGAATTTAAAAACGGCCTTAAGGTCATGATCGATGGTGATCCGTATGTGGTGGTGGATCATAACCACGTTCGCCCGGGTAAGGGCCAGGCATTTCACCGTATGCGTATTCGTAATTTGAAAACAGGCCGCGTGGTTGAGCGCACTTATAAGTCAGGTGAGTCACTAGAGTCGGCAGATATCATGGAAACCGACGTTCAGTATTTGTACAACGATGGTGAAGCCTATCACTTCATGGACCCAGCAAGCTTTGAACAATACGCGATCCCTGGCGATACGCTAGAAGGCGCGCGTGATTGGCTTAAAGAAAATGATACCTGCATTTTAATGTTATTTAACGGTGCGCCTTTGAGCGTGACCCCGCCAAATTTTGTGGAGCTTAAAGTCACAGAAACCGACCCAGGTTTGCGTGGCGATACTTCGGGTGGTGGCAGCAAGCCTGCAACCTTAGAAACGGGCGCGGTGGTTCGTGTACCTTTGTTCATCAACGAAGGTGATGTGTTAAGAATCGACACGCGCACGGGCGACTACGTATCGCGCGCCTGATCAACATGCTCGATCGTTTACAATCACGCAACGCACTGTATGCTGCTTTGCGTGATTTTTTTTCTGCACGTGAGGTCTTGGAAGTTGAGACGCCGTTGATGGCGCCCACGACTTTGCCAGACCCCAATGTCCCAAGCTTAACCGTAGCGTACGCGCCAGAAGGCGCAGTACCCAAGCAGTGGTATTTGCAAACCTCCCCTGAGTTTTTTATGAAGCGGTTATTAGCCCAAGGCTCGGGTTCTATTTTTCAAATCGGTAAAGCGTTTAGAAATGATCATATTGGCAGACACCACCGTCCCGAGTTTTCGATGCTGGAGTGGTACCGCGTGGGTTTTGATCATCACGATTTAATGGATGAAATGGATGCGCTGCTGATGATGGTGCTAGGTGGTGAAAAAGCGCTGCGCATCACTTACGCTGAGCTTTTTATGCAGAATGTGAAACTCGATCCCATTGAAGCCAGTGCACAAGATTGTTTGGCTGTGATTGAGCGTGAGCAGATTCAATTGTCAGAGGCTTTGCAGGCAGCGGATAAAGACACTTTGCTGAATCTGATATTAAGCCATTGCATCGAGCCCAGTCTTGGGTTTGATCGCCCGTGCTTTATGTATGATTATCCCGCTACGCAAGCGGCATTGGCCCGCTTAAGTGATGATGGTCTGACTGCTCATCGCTTTGAGGTATATGTGTGTGGTATTGAGCTCGCTAATGGCTTTTATGAATTGAACGATTCGGCTTTGCAGCGTGAGCGCTTTGAACGCTATCAAGCTGAGCGAATTAAACAGGGTTTAACACGCCTGCCCAATGACGAAGCGTTTTTGGCTTGCTTAGATCATTTGCCCGATTGTGCGGGCGTGGCTTTGGGTTTGGATCGTTTGCTCATGTTAAAACAAAGCGCTAACACGATTGATGACGTGTTAGCTTTTTGATTTAAACCATTCGATCGCGCCAATCTTTGAGGTTTTGTCAGATTCCAGCGCTTTAAAGTAATCATTCGCGAGCGTTTTGCCAAGTTCTACACCGAATTGATCAAAGGGGTTGATGCCCCAAATTGCAGACTGTGTAAACACCTGGTGTTCATACAGTGCGATCAGTGCACCTAAACTTTCAGGTGTGAGTTTATCGGCTAGCAACAAGTTCGATGAGCGATTGCCTGGCATGACGCGGTGTGGATGATTGTCCGCGGATTTAATGTCCCGACCCAGTGCCAAGGCATCGGCTTGTGCAATCATATTTGCAAAGAGCAGCGTTTGTTGCGTGTACGTCGGGTTTAAGCTTTGACGAAAGCCGATGAAGTCGATCATGCTGCGCTCATGGCTTTGATGTAAATGCTGGTGAAAAGCATGTTGACTGTCACTGCCGACACCGCCCCAAATAATCGGGCCCGCGCCAAAGGCGAGAGTTTCGCCATCGCGGCTAACCGATTTGCCGCAGCTTTCCATGACAAGCTGCTGAAGATAGGGCACAAAGCGTTCCAAGTAGGTGGAGTAGGGAATAATCGCCTGGTTGTTGATACCTTGAAAATTTCGTTGCCAAATGTTTAACAGCGCTGTCATCACGGGCAAGTTATTTTCAAACGGCGTATTCAAAAAATGTTGATCCATTTCATGCGCGCCGAGCAATAATTGCTTAAAGTTTTTAAACCCAATGCTTAAAGCGATGGGCAAACCTACCGCAGACCATAAAGAAAAACGCCCGCCGACAAAATCCCAGGTTGGAAAAATATGCGCCTCATTAATGCCAAAGGCTTTGGCTTTTTCCGTGTTTGCGGTGACCGCGACGAATTGATAATCAACACAATTATCAGAGGCGGTCATATGCGTTAACCAATCCTTGGCCATTTGCGCGTTGATCAGCGTTTCTTGTGTGTTAAAACTTTTTGACGACACAATAAACAAAATGCCGCCAGGGTTTAAATCTTTTAATTTCAGGCTTAAGTCAGAGGGATCAATGTTTGAAATAAAATGACAACGGACTTTTTTCTTGGCGAAATGGCTTAATGCCTCAGTTGTAAAACGCGGGCCAAGGTCTGAGCCACCAATACCAATGTTGACAATGTCAGTGATGGGTTGGCCGTTAACCCCTTTAAGTTTGTGTGTGAACACTTCATGGCAAAACTGTTCCATGTGAGAAAGTGTTTCGGTGATTTTTTTGTGTTCAGTGTTTGGGTCGCGCAAGGCTGTGTGCAGCGCCGGGCGATTTTCGCTGGTGTTAACAGCTTTGCCGCCAAACAAGGCTTGAATCTGTTCTTCAAGTTTGGCGACTTTGGCGAGCTCAATGAGGGCAGCTAAGCTTTCTTTGTCGACACGTTGGCGTGAGAAATCTAAAAGCCAATGTGGTGCATCGATAGAGTAGTGATCAAAACGATGTTTTTCAGTCATCAGATTAGCAAGCGGGGCTGTGCTTAAACGTTCTGCGTGTGCTTCTAGCGCGGACCATTCTCGGGTTTTGTTTATCATGTCCTATCTCTCGGTCTGAGCTTTTTCCCAATAATCAACCATCGGCTTTAAAGTTTTGTCGACGATTGTGCGAAGTTTTAATAGATCAAAGCCTGCTCGAAATCGCGGATTGTCCAGTGTGCGACTAAGCTGGCGGCTCGAAGGTTTTTCCAAGCGAAATTGTAATCGCCATATCTGATGAATACTGGCTTGAAAACGTTTAGGCAGTGAAACAATAGAGTTTTGATCGCCCATGGCTTGAAAGCCTGCTTCGATTAATGATTGAGCGTGGGTTAGTTCACCATTTGCATGGATCTCATCTTTCAGCTTAATCACGGCAGGCCATAACAAGGCTGCGAATAAATAAATGGGTGAAGTCGTTTTATTTTCACTGATACGAGAGTCGCTGTCCTTAAATAGCTGGGTGAATAGTTTGTCGATTTTTTTCGGGTCATCCAACATGGCGTTATGGCTTGCGGGTAAAATAATTTCAAACAAGCCGTGTTTTTTAAGCAGGCTATACACCTCAACGGCATGGCCTGAGTGGAACAGCTTGATCAACTCATCGAGCATGCGCGATGGCGGCACGTATTCCAACCAGTCAGCACATTCCTTGATGGGGCTTGCAGTGTCTTTACCCATTTTAAAGCCAAGTTTGGCGGCAAATCGAATCGCGCGCAGCATGCGCACAGGGTCTTCACGGTAACGAGTTTTGGCGTCACCCAGGATGTGAATCTCTCTGCGCTTGATGTGTTTAAGCCCGCCGACATAATCCACCAAGCTAAAGTCAGCAATATTATAGTATAAGGCGTTGATGCTAAAATCACGCCGCCAAGCATCCTCTTCAATCGAACCATATAAATTATCGCGCACCAACATGCCATCACGTTTTTGCAGGTGTTCGCTGTCTTCCATGTTCGCACGGAAAGTGGCCACCTCAATAATGTGTCGGCCAAAGTAAATGTGCGCCAAGCGAAAACGTCGACCAATGATGCGACAGTTTTTAAAGAGTGATTTGACTTCCTCAGGTGTGGCGCTGGTGGCGACATCAAAATCCTTCGGGTGTTTATCTAGGAGTAAGTCACGAACACAACCGCCAACCAGATAGGCTTCGTGACCGGCTTCGTGTAGGCGATAGAGTATGTTTAGGGCGCGCTTATCGAACTGACTGCGTGATAAGCTGTGTTTTTCTCGCGGGATCACCGCAGGTTTAGCATCCATTCTTCGTCTTTAATCGTTATTATGGAGGCAAGAGTATAGTCGACTGGTTGCCTGAATCAAGCTTACTGTATGGCGTAAAGGCGCTGATCGCGGAAAATGAGTTGTGTTGAGGGAATGGTTGGGTTGCTCTGGTAGGTCCAAACGGTTTCTTCCACATTGCGGTACTGATATTGAACCTGGTTCACAGGCAAGGGCGTGCCGCACAGGTAAGCCACATTGGCTTCAGTCATGCCGATTGCAATGGCATGGGCGGCAGTGCAGAGTGTGGCTGCTGCGGTTGCGCTGGCCTTGCTGTGGTTGAGTTTTGTGACCACGCCGTTTTGAATGACCACAGATAAGCCATTGGCGGGATAAATCCAAGTTTGTGTGTTTTCTGTCATTTCGCGCACGCGCGCTGTGCGAGTGGTGGATTGATTCGGTTTGCCGCAGGCTTTGAGGACTTGGCCGATATCATCGCCAGGGTATATATAGGTGTACGTTTTGGGGCACATGAAGCTTGTGGCGGCCAGACTTGTGCTGACAATAAACAGTGATAAAGAAAAGAGTGTGCGCTTCATGCTTGAAAACCTCGTGAATACTGGATAAATTCTAAACAGATGAAGACTAAAACACAATACACAGCCGACCAAGATGTTTGTATCGAACGCGTGGAATCCTTGCATAAAGGATTTTTCCATTTTAAAGCGTATTACCTCCGTTTTCACTTGTTCGAAGGTGGTATGAGTGAAATGGTGCGGCGTGAGCTTTTGGAGCAGGGTGAATCAGTGGGCGTGTTGCCCTATGACCCTGCGCGCCAAACTATTTTATTGCTTGAGCAGTTTCGTGTGGGTGCTCTAGGGGATCGGCGCTCGCCTTGGTTGTATGAACTGGTGGCTGGCCGCAATGATCAACCAGAGACACTTGAAAGCTTGGCTTGCCGTGAGTCGCAAGAAGAAGCCGGACTTGATGTCATGCGTCTTGAGAAGATGTGTGAGTATTGGAGCTCGCCGGGTGTGACCGATGAGCGCTTTCACCTGTATCTTGGGTATGCCGATTTATCAAACGCGCAAGGCGTGCATGGTTTGAAGGAAGAGCATGAAGACATTCGCGTGCACGAAGTCTCGATAGCTGAGATTCCTCGCTTACTTCAGCAAGGTGATGTGCGAAATGCTATGACTGTCATCGCGCTACAGTGGTTTTTACTGCACAAGGTTCGTGTTTGACCTTTCAAAGAAACTTGTTATGATCGTTCGGTCTTAATAAGGGTGGTGTGCATGGCCTCGCAATACAATGCTAAAGATATTGAAGTCTTAAGTGGTTTAGACCCGGTCAAGCGCCGGCCCGGCATGTATACAGATACCACGCGTCCCAATCATTTAGCGCAAGAAGTGATCGATAATAGTGTTGACGAAGCGCTAGCGGGCCATGCCAATGAAATCAAAGTCATTCTATATAAAGATGGTTCTTTGTCAGTTGAAGACAATGGTCGCGGTATGCCGGTGGATATTCACCCGGAAGAAAAGCTGCCGGGTGTGGAGCTCATTCTTACACGCTTGCACGCAGGCGGTAAGTTTTCTAACGCAAATTATAATTTCTCTGGCGGTTTGCACGGCGTGGGTGTGTCCGTGGTCAATGCTTTGTCCACTAAGCTTGACGTGAGCATCAAGCGCGATGGTCATGTGTATCACATGAGCTTTGCCAATGGCGATAGAGCCAGCAAGCTCAAGCAAGGTGACGCTGTGGCTAAGCGTGAGACGGGTACGTTTTTGCGTTTTTGGCCGGATAAAAAGTACTTTGATTCATCGAAGTTTTCATTGTCGCGTTTAAAACATGTTTTAAAAGCCAAGGCTGTATTATGCCCGGGCTTGAAAGTTGAATTGTTTGATGAAAACACAGAAGAAACTACGGTCTGGTATTTTGAAGGCGGCTTAGCGAGCTATTTGAGCGAATCATTGCAAGGCTTGGAATGCGTGCCTGAAGACACCTTTGAAGGCAGCATGAGCTCTGATCGTGAAGCAGTCGACTGGGCGGTGACCTGGTTGGCCGACGGCGGTGAACTTACGCAAGAAAGTTATGTGAATTTGATTCCAACAGCGCAGGGCGGTACACACGTTAATGGTTTTCGTACCGGCCTTTTAGAAGCGATTCGAGAATTTTGTGAGTTTCGCAATTTATTGCCGCGCGGTGTGAAATTAACACCTGAAGATATTTGGCAAAATTGCGCGTATATTTTGTCGGCCAAGTTGCAAGACCCGCAGTTTGCCGGCCAAACGAAAGAGCGTTTGTCTTCGCGTGAATGTGTCAGTTTTATTTCGGGTGTTGTTCGAGACGCGTTTAGTCTTTGGTTGAATCAACATATCGATCAGGGTGAGCGTTTGGCTGACCTTATCATTAGCCAAGCACAAAAACGATTAAAAGCGGCTAAGCAAGTGGCGCGTAAAAAAGTGGGCTCAGGCCCTGCGCTGCCGGGTAAGCTTGCCGATTGCACTTGCCAAGACCCTATGCAGGGTGAGCTCTTTTTGGTAGAGGGTGATTCAGCCGGCGGTTCTGCCAAGCAAGCCCGTGAACGCGAGTTTCAAGCCGTCATGCCTTTGCGCGGTAAAATTTTAAATACCTGGGAAGTCGATTCGGGCCAAGTGCTAGCCTCACAAGGTGTGCACGATATTGCCGTGGCGATTGGTTTAGATCCTGGTTCCAGCGATTTAAGCGGTCTTCGTTATGGCAAAGTGTGTATTCTAGCCGATGCCGACTCTGACGGTTTGCACATTGCTACATTGTTGTGCGCATTGTTTATGAAACATTTTCCAGCTTTGGTAAAAGCCGGCCACGTGTTTGTGGCGATGCCGCCTTTGTATCGCATTGATGCAGGCAAGGAAGTGCACTACGCACTCGATGATGCCGAAAAGCAAGGCATTATCGATCGCCTGCAGGCTGAAAAGAAAACCGCAAAACTCAATATCCAGCGCTTTAAAGGTTTAGGTGAAATGAACCCTTCGCAGTTGCGCGAAACCACCATGGCGGTGGAAACACGGCGCTTGGTTCAGCTAACCGTTGAAAGTGAAAAAACGGCTGAAAAATTATTGGATATGTTGCTTGCGAAAAAGCGCTCGCAAGATAGAAAAGTTTGGCTTGAGAAAAAAGGTGATTTAGCCGAGGTGATATAGAGCCTGGTTGCCTCCATAAACTAGGCAAATTTTCCGCTTTGCTAATCCAAAATACTTTCCCGATAGGGGTGGGATATTACTATGACGATCACAACCGAACACGAACAGTTAGCACTGAATACGTTCGCTGAAAAAGCGTATTTGGATTATTCCATGTACGTAATTTTAGATCGTGCCTTGCCGCACATTTCTGACGGTTTAAAACCCGTGCAGCGTCGCATCATTTATGCAATGTCAGAACTTGGGCTCAAGGCTGCTTCTAAATATAAAAAATCGGCCCGTACTGTGGGTGACGTGTTGGGTAAGTTTCACCCGCACGGTGACACAGCGTGTTATGAGGCTATGGTCACTATGGCGCAACCGTTTGCCTATCGTCATCCGATTGTGGATGGTCAAGGTAACTGGGGCTCGATTGACGACCCAAAATCCTTTGCAGCAATGCGATACACGGAAAGCCGGTTATCAAAATATGCCGAAGTGTTGTTAGCAGAGCTTGGCCAAGGCACCGTGGAGTGGAAGCCGAACTTCGACGGCAGCTTAGATGAGCCTGTGTGTTTGCCGGCCCGTTTGCCAAACGTTTTGCTCAATGGCGGGATGGGCATTGCGGTAGGTATGGCCACCGATATTCCTTCGCACAATCTTCGCGAAGTCGTGCGCGCTTTATGCTATCTCTTGGAAAACGGCAAAGCCACCACCGAAGAGTTGTGTGAATTTATCCTGGCGCCCGATTATGCCAGTGGTGCAGAAATTATTACTCCACGCAGCGAGATCATTGAAACGTATAAAACCGGTAATGGCTCGGTGAAAGCGCGCGCAACCTATGTGAAAGAAGACGGCGAGATCGTGATTACTGCGCTACCGTACCAATCGTCCGGCGCGAAAATTTTAGAGCAAATTGCTCAACAAATGCAGGCGAAAAAATTGCCGATGGTGAGCGATCTTCGCGATGAATCGGATCATCAAAATCCCATTCGTTTGGTTATCACTCCGCGATCGAACCGAGTGGATACCGATGCTTTGATGGGGCATTTGTTTGCGACAACGGATCTTGAGAAAAATTTCCGCATCAACTTTAACATGATCGGCTTGGATGGCCGGCCTCAAGTCAAAAGCCTTGAGAGTATCTTAAAAGAGTGGCTCGCATTTCGTGCAGAAACGATTAGGCGTCGCTTGCAGTATCGACTCGATAAGGTTTTGGCGCGATTGCATATCTTAGAAGGCTTGCTGATTGCCTTTTTGAACATTGATGAAGTGATTCACATTATTCGCACTGAAGATGAGCCTAAAGCCAAGCTCATGAAAAAATTCAAGCTGACCGAAACCCAAGCTGAAGCAATTCTGGAATTGAAATTGCGTCACTTGGCCAAGCTTGAAGAAATGAAGATTAAAGGCGAGCAAGACGAACTTGAAAAAGAGCGCGATGAGCTCGAAAAAATCTTGGGTTCTGCTCAACGTTTAAAAACCTTGATGCGCAATGAATTTGAAGCCATGGCAAAAGAGTACGGCGATGATCGCCGCACCCAATTGGTTGAACGTGATGAAGCGCAAGTCATCAGCGAAACGGCGATGGTGCCCGCTGAGGCCACGACGGTGGTGTTGTCACAAAAAGGTTGGGTACGTGCCGCTAAAGGTCACGAGCTAGATCCGACAAGTTTAAGCTACCGTGCAGGTGATGCCTATTTGGGATCGGCTCAAGGTAAAACCAATCAGCTTGCGATTTTTATGGACACGACGGGACGGACCTACGGCCTTCTAGCCAGCAGCTTGCCGTCTGCGCGCGGGCAGGGTGAGCCGTTGACTGGCCGCATTAAACCAGCGCCGGGTGCGATGCCGATTGCGGTGATGATGGGCGAAGATTCACAAAAAATATTATTGGCTTCAAACAATGGCTACGGTTTTGTGTGTACGTTGTCAGAAATGATCACTAAAAATAAAAATGGTAAAGCCGTATTGAAAGTGCCGGCTGAAGGCAAGCCATTACAGCCTCAGAATGTGGCTGATCTTTCTCGCGATTTGGTGGCTGTCATCAGTAATCAGGGCCACTTGCTTGTGTTTGCTCTAAAAGATTTACCGGAGCTTGCCAAAGGTAAGGGCAATAAAATGCTCAATATTCCAAGTAAAGCCTTTAAAGAGCAGAAAGAGTGGATGGAGTACATGGTCGTGTTTAGTCCAGAAGACAGCTTGACCCTGCTATCAGGTAAGCGTGAGTTGACCTTGCGGCCGAAAGATTGGGCACATTATCAAGGTGAGCGCGGTCGACGAGGCAATAAGCTACCGCGCGGTTTCCAGAAAGTGGATGCTTTAATGCGAACGTAATGAAGCTAACCCGCCCTGGGCCTGCGGCCTGCGAATAAGTGGGCGGGTTTTTACGCCGATTTTAGCTGTTTTTGACAAAAACGCGTGGCTGTTGACCAATAGCGCAAAGCCTTTTATAGTTGAAAAACCTGCTGGTGGAATGGATTATGGACTTATCAAGTATCGAGAAAAAAATTAAAGCTTTGCTTGAGCGCTGTAAGCAGCTTGAACAGAAAAATTTGCATCTTGAAAATCGCTGCCGTCACCTTGAGCACACCCACAGTGAGGTGACGCATAAAGCCAAGCGTTTGTTGAAACACCTAAAAACCTTGCATAAGGATTGATTATGAGCGCGCTGGATTTGAATCACTCACCGGAAGTCACGATTAGTGTGCTCGATAAAACCTACCGTTTTCGTTGCGCACCTGAAGATCAAGACAGCCTGCACAAAGCTGCAAAGCTTCTTGAGCAACAGTTAAGAAAAACTCGCGAAACAGGTGTTTTAGGCGCTGATCGTCTGCTGTTGGTTACAGCGCTCAATTTGGCAGGTGATTTTATTGCTGCGCGCGATGATTTAACGTCATACGATAAAAAAGCCAGAGAATCTTTGGAAAAAGTCATACACAAAATTGACGAAGCCTTGACAACCGCCGAGCAACTTGAGTTAGAATGATCAGGCTTGTCGGGCAATTAAGTATTTGAGCCGATACGACGTAAAGAGGGGTGTTCCCTGTCGCTTTGTTGTGATCGTTATTTTTGACGATTCTGATAAGCAGCATATAATCCCCACTTGAACCTTAGGGTTCATTTACGTTTGCCCGACAAGCTCATTTCTAGCATTAATCGGATTAGCACGCTTTGGCAGGTAGCCCGGGTCGTGACCCGGAAAAAGTAAGTGGGTTAGCTGATGGATCGTGACGCGCTGCGCCAACACTGTAAAACAGCCCGCGCTGCACTGAGCCAAGTCGAGCGCGATGCGGCGGCTGAAAGTATTCACCAGAAACTTTTATCGCTTGAGGTTTATCGCAAAGCTAAAACCATAGCAGCCTATGTGGATTACCAAGATGAAGTGCCCACAAAAGCGCTGCTTCATACCATGCTTTTGCACAGCAAGCGCGTGTATTTACCAAGAATTACTCAAAGCGTGTCGCGGCAAATACGTTTTTTTTTATACGAAGGCGATAGTACGCTTGAGAAAAACCGTTATGGTATTTTTGAGCCTAGCCTTGAGTCACCTGAAATCACCGTCGATTCTTTGGATTTTGTCATCGTACCCCTGGTTGGTTTTGATGAACAGTGTTTTCGCTTGGGCACGGGTGCGGGGTATTACGACCGCGCCTTTGCCAATGCTTCCACACGACCGTTTTTATGCGGCATAGCATTTGAGTGCCAGCGTTGCGAGACCGTGATGCCAGAAGCTTGGGATGTGCCCGTTGATTGTGTCCTGAGTAACGAACATGTCTATGGTGACGGTGATGCAGGTGGTTGAGTAGTTCTGTGGCCAGCGGGGGGTTGACGACATTCTTTTTGCCATGGTATCAACGACAATGAGTTGACGGTCTCTTTGTGCCCAAAAAGGGCAAGCGCCTGTTTTTGTTCAAGCTTCAAGCCATCACCCCCTAGAAGCCATTTAAAGCGCGTCGGAAGTTGAAGAGCCAGTTCGTTGCGCTGTTTGGCGGCGTCGTCTCGTAGGTTTTCTTCGGGAACACGGTACTCAGCCAAGCCAATCCAGTCTGCAAAAGTGTTAAAAGCCTGATTTATGGGGCGATGACGATCGGGAAATCTATCAAAAAATGCGGTCTTTGGCGTCCAAGGTAAATCGTCTAGGTTAGTAAATAACCCAAAGAGTAGATTGTATGCACAGAAGTCTTCGGGGATATTGTACAATTGATTGTTTTCATCTCTAAGGTATTGGTGGCGAGATAGTTCACTAACAAGTTGTTGCTGTACTTCTCTATCAAAATCAATAAAGGTAGCCTGATAAAGTTCGCAAAGTTTAGCCGAAAACGCATCAATCGTCATTTGTGCTTCAACAGCCGATAAGAAGTAACGCTGAGTAAATTTGGGGTACTCAAGCGCATCCGGATCTAAGCCGGTGTTTATTCTAAAACAAACGGCTGTTTTTTCGTCATAAGCAGCAAGGGGTCGTTTTTGTGCGGTGCTAGAGGATGGCATGATGATTCTTTTTTACGTTATTATTTTCTGACATTTTAGGCGTTAAATATTAAGAGGGTTATGGCCTATCAATACAGTGCTCTAAATCTCTTTTTATATTAGACAATACTTCCCTAGCTTGTATTATTGAAGTTAGCGGATAATTATAATGCAAAGTTAATGTTAACTTATCATTAAAAATCGAGCTCACAAGAAAAAACCTGTTTGGATCAGCTGAATAAAAATGAGTTGTTGCAGTAACCAAAGTATTGACAATACGGTCATTGATTTTTAAGTTACCAGGCTTGAATCGTCCCAAATTACTGATAAAAACAGATGGCTTATTGTATCTAATATTAGAAATCAAAGAATCAATAGATAAACATCTAGCATTAAAATCAGATAATAATTTTAGCTCTTCTTGTACGGTTTTGTTAAACACAACGCTGTCAATTTGTTCTGATAACTTCCCAAAAAGCTCAATGCTGGATTTTTTATTAATAGATTCCAGCTCAAAAAATGAAGCGCCGCTTGCAAAATAGACCTCATCATCACGAACTTTTATATTCATAAATGGCCTTAGATTAAAAAGCATACCTAATTGCATATTTTCCAACCCAACTATTTTAGATAATGTTCTATTTGCAACAATAGCCAAATATGAAGTAAAGCGTATTTTATTTTTTTTGCACCATTCAATTATTCGGTTTAACTCTATTGCATTTATATCGCCTATTATAACCCTCGTCGCTGAATTTTCATTTAGAGTCCCATTGTAGGGTAGTTTTTTATAAATATACTCACCAAAGTTTAAGTAATTTTCAACTCTATCTAATTTTGTAGAATTAATTTTCACACTTGAATTAAAAATTAAATCATTATGATACGCATCTAATATTTTAAAAAGTACATATCTTGCTGGCAATCCATCTATAATTGAATGATGAAAGGTTGAAAAGATATAAATCTTATTATGCAAGACTACTAATTTGAACCTAACCAAAGGTGGACTATAAAGATCAAATTTCTTATTTAACTCAATGTTAATAATGTTCTCGGGTAAAATATCCTTACTTGAAGAAGTTATTTCTATTGGAAAAGTCACATTCTGAGCCTCCTCAAAAAATAAATGACTTTCATTTAAATAATAGTGAAATTGGGTAAGGGTGCTGCTGTAAGCCTGAATTGTACTAACAAGCTTATCTATATCGTACTGTCCCTCAAGCTCAATATAGGAAACTATGTTATGTGGCAAATATTGACTCAGATTACAAGCCAAAAGTTCATGTAACCCAAGAAAACGTTTAGTCATATAAAATATCCTTTGTAATTATTCAGCAAATCTCACGGAAGTTTACTCATCCTGATAAACAAAAGCGGGTAATCGTCTTTTAAATAAAGTGTCTAACGCTTTAGTGGCGGTCAAATATTTTGGTATAAACTCACAAAAAAATATTGTAAATTTATACCGATTATTAGTTTAACTCATTCGTGATTACGGCCGGTTGAATGTCCTGGCTATCAAATCTATGTTGAGGCTTACAATAAGTTTCTTTAATCAACCAAGCGATTATTAGGCTTACTATGAAAGCGATAGGCATAATTAATAGCATATGATGAAAATCTGCAATAGAGTATATGGGTAGGCCATTCACAAGTTTATGATCCCATCCTAAATCAAGTAACCAGCCAGAAAATGGAAAGCCTATTGCGCCGCCTAATAGGCAGGTAATAGAAACAATGCTTACTGCTGTGCCAGTTAAAATAGAGGGGTTTCGTTCAGAAACCAAAGGATAGCTAATTACTTGGCTACAAGTCATGAGACCCAGTAAAAAGAAAAGAATGCTTAAAGAGGTAAAGCCCAGTCCCGATATATATAAGGTAGGTACAATTATCACAAGAGATACTGCCGAAAAAATAAGCATTGGTAACCGTCGGAGCCCCATTAAATCCGAAATAAATCCCATTAGTGGTGAGCCAACAATGCTTCCCCAAAACAGCATACCACAAACAAAAGAGGCTTGAGCCGACGAGAGTTTATCTGCTTGCATCAGATACATTTTCCCCCACATAGCCCCTAATAAAAAAATAGGTAGGTTGAGCAAGCATGTATATAAGCCAGCTAACCAGTTTTGTAGATTACCTAATACAAGAAGAATACTTTGCCATAGGCCTAACTGTTTTAAGCGGCCATACTCTTCGGCAGTTTTTGCATAATGATGTGCTGGCCGATCTTGAATAATGAGCCAGAGCCAGCATGTCAGGATAACACCTAGCGCTCCATTGATAAACATCATACCTCGCCATCCAAAAAAATCGACCAATATAGTTGCGGGCATTTGAGCTACCCATCCGCCAAGCATAGCCATCATTACAATCAGACCAGTTAGAAGAGCTATACGTTTTGGAGGAAACCAACGAGAAGCTAAACGGATCGCACTTAACAGGCAAAAGGAACCACCAACACCAATAATAGCTCGGCAAATTCCAGCTAGAATAACCGAGGGGGCTAGAGCAAAACCAAATGTACCTGCAGTACACAAAACCATTGCTAGTAAAACTAAATTTCGAGTGGAAAAACGATCTAGCAAATTCCCTGCAAGAAATAAACAGGCGACGTTAGCATAAAAATATGTAGAAGATAGCTTGCCTAGTGTCTCAGCATTAATATGAAAAGTACCCATTAATTCCGTACTAATTGAATTTACAATGTTTAACTGAATAAATTCATAAAAAAATAATAAACCGCCAGATAAGCAAACAAGCCAAGGTAACCAATGATTTGCTTTAGAAAAGCGCCCCTCCATTATTTTAGTTAAAACTGCCATTTTGTTACCTCCGTTTTCTTAGTGATGACCACCTGCTTCACTGTCTGTGCTGGACGGCGCATCTTGATGCTGAGCTTGGGGTTTGATCGCTGTCATGCTGGTAAGCAATGTTGCTACGGCATACACGAAGTAGTTAATGCCGACCAACACGCTGATGGTCCAAGCCGATACCATGCCGGTTTGAATCCAGATGATGAAGGCTAAAACGATCACAATGATACCGCCAATAAACATCAAACCCCAGTTTGAGGTTTCAAAACGTTGAAGGCTGACCAAAAGATCGATAACACCTTGAATCCAGAACAAAAGGGCTAAGAATAAAATTAAGCCATCGACGGAGTAGGGTGTAGCAGACACGAGCCAAATACCGGCAATTAAATACACGAGTGCGGCTAAGAGTGACAATAAAAAGCCTGGCACAGCAACGGAAGCAAAGCTTCTGATGGCCGTGACAACACAGCTGCCTAAAAAAACCAGACCGTAGATTAATTGCGCGTGTTCGCTGAACATGCCACACAAGACTAAGCCTGCGATACCTAAAATAATGTACAGCAACCCTTCAAAGGTAAAAGAGCCACGGTGATAAGCGATTCCTTTCATGAACATACTCACTCTATTAGTTTAACACCCATTAAACTTAGACTAAGATTTTGATTTTGTAAAGAAAAAGGCTTAGGTCTTAGATTGAAGATAGGCACTTATGAGCAGCGTTTTTCCAGAATAAAGCGCATAGCCGTAAACTATCAGATGATTATCGTTCATCAGGATGGCTTTGGTTTTATCAAGTGTGGCGCCCCTGGCCGTGCCTGTGAGAGTGGCGGTGTAGGGCGAGCTTGCTTCACAAGCGTATTTTAGCGTTGCTGTTTCCAGGCTTGTGCTGTTGGGCATGGTGTAGTTCACGCTTAATGTATTGTTTGAACCAAAGTGTGCATGGGTCACTTGCCCAGTTTCTCGGTGCTGGGTTGTGCCATAGGCCCAGGTGCCCTGCCAATCGTGATCAGTAAAGGCACTGGCGCAAGCGGCAAAACTTGATGAAGCAATAAAAAGACTCGCGATTAAGGTTAAAGTTTTCATGGGGTGGCTCCAGGGTTAATGAATAATACTGTCATTCTAGTCTATAGATGTTAAATAACCAATGTGCTTTTATAATCGATGGCGCTGATCAAAGTCTTGAAAACCGGTGAGTTCGTCGCTATCCAGGCCTTTTGAAAAAGCGATGGCTTTGAAGAGCTCACCCATGGCATTGGGGTGGGTGAGTTGTCGGTAGACGTTTTGTGTTTTCAAATCGATCGATTCACCTTGCCTGAGTTTGTCCATTAGGCCGCAATTGACTAAAAAGCTCGCTTGGTTCGTAAAGCCTGTAAGCTCAAAACCTGCCGCGATGCCAGCTTCAGCCAATGCAGTAAAATCCACATGCGCGGTGATGTCTTGAAGACCAGGGTGTAAAAAGACATCGTGATGTGCATGATGACGATAGTGACAGGTGAGAGTGCCGCCTGTGCGCTGTGGGTGATAATATTCATGTGCGGGATAGCCGTAATCAATAATCAGACATACGCCTCGCGTCATGCTCTCAGCTAAAGTTTTTATCCACGGTGCTTGCAGCCGGTTGATTTCAGTGCTGTAGCTGGCGTGTGTTTGCGAAAGTGCATTTAAAGCTTCGGGAATATCATGAACAGGCTGGCCTAGTCGTTCAATGAACTGGCCGCCATCAGAGCTGATAAGCACCTCATGCCATTGCCCATTGTGCGAGCGTATTTTATCCACGGGCATGGCATCGATCACTTCATTGGCAAGCATAATGCCTGAGAATGTTTCCGGTAGGGTATCGAGCCAAACAATGCGGTCAAAAAAATCAGGACAAGTGTCTTTGAGCATTCGGGCTTGTCTTTCGCGTAAATCGGGGCTGACTTCAAGTATGTAATAGTGATTGGGCAGGCAATTTATTTTTTCTAGCGCGCAGAGAATATCGCGCGCCAGCTTGCCCGAGCCCGCGCCGAGCTCTAAAATATCACCGCTATTTTCTAAAGCTAATAATACATCTGCACAGGGCTTCGCTAAACATTCGCCGAACAAGGGTGTCAGTTCGGGTGCGGTGATAAAATCTCCGCTCGGCCCAAATTTCGTGCTGCCTGCACTGTAATAGCCCAAGCCTTGCGCATAGAGACAAAGCTGCATGTAGTCGTGAAAAGAGATGGCGCCGCCATGGCGTTTGATGTTTTCTGCAATCTGTGCGCGAAGTTGTGCACTGTGCGCCAAGGCTTCAGGTGAAGGTTGTGGTAAATCGCTTGCTTTCATCGAAAGAGGCTTTAGTATTAAAAGCACTATTCTACGCAAAGAGTCTGGCACAATGAAGGATAAAGTCGTTTTAATTACCGGGGGTGCAAAGCGTGTAGGCGCTGAGGTGGTTCGCCATTTGCATGCGTTGGGCTATCGTGTGGTCGTGCACACGCGTCATAGTTCGGCAGAGCCTTTGCTCAATGAGCTCAATGCCAAGCGAAAAGATTCCGCTGTTAGTTTGCAAGCCGATTTATCTGATATGAAAGCCATTGAACGATTGGCGCAGGATGCCTTGAAAATTTTTGGCCGCATCGATGCCCTGGTGAACAATGCTTCGAGTTTTTACCCCACCCCGGTCGGGAAAATTGATGAGGCGGTCTGGGATGATTTGATGAACATCAATGCCAAAGCCCCTTTGTTTTTAACACAGGCTCTGGCTGGCGAGCTTAAAAAGAACCAAGGCGCGGTGGTAAACATGGTGGATATCCATGTCGAGCGGCCCTTAAAAGATTTTCATGTGTATTCTATGAGTAAAGCGGCATTGGAGATGCTGACCAAAACCTTGGCGCGTGCCTTAGCGCCGGATGTGCGGGTGAATGCGGTCGCGCCCGGTATTATTTTATGGGGTGAGTCGGAAAAAGATTTTTCTGAAGAGAAAAAAGCACAGATGATTAAACGCGTGCCATTACAACGCCAGGGTGAGGCGAAAGATATTGCCGAAACCATCGCGTTTTTATTGCAACAAAAATACATCAATGGGCAGATTATTGCGGTTGATGGTGGAAGACGTTTGGCGGTGTAGCTGCTAGAGAATGTAGCGACCGTCTTTGCGAGAAGCGAAGCAACGAAGCAATCTCCAGGTTAATGAGCCAGATTGCCGCGCTCACCGTCGTTCGCTCGCAATGACTTCGGCGATGAAGTGTAGCCTGTATATGGACTCATGGCGATAATGACATCCCATTCATCCGGCTCAACGGGCATCACGGATAAACGGTTGCCTTTTTTTACCAAGCGCATATTGGATAACGCGGGCGATTGCTTAAGTTCATCAAGACTAATGATGGTTTTAAACTTTTCTTTAAACTTTACGTCCACCATAAACCAGCGTGGATTATCTTCCGTGCTTTTGGGGTCGAAATATTTACTTTCAGGGTTCCAGGCGGTGAAATCGGGGTAAGCTTCTTTGACCACTTCTGCGATACCGACAATACCGGGCGGTGTGCAGTTTGAATGATAAAAGAAAATCAGGTCACCTTTTTTCATGCTTTTCATGAAATTACGTGCTTGGTAATTGCGCACACCATCCCAATGTTCAGTTTTTTTCGGCATTAATTTTAAATCATCGATACCAAAGACATCGGGTTCGGATTTCATGAGCCAGTAATTCATTATCAGAGCACCTTATTTTGCAGGACTTGCTATCTTAGGCGCTAGTTTAAAATTTAGCTCGGCGAGTGTAAAGTGAGAGTAGATCGTTAATCAAGCTTTTGTTTTCTGCCTCGGATGACTGAAGAGCGGCTAGGGCAGTTTCCGGTGTCAGCTTGTCTTGCCCGCGATAATCTTTGGCATAAAAGCAGCGTGCTAGATATTGTTGATACTTATCGGCATAGCGTTCGCTTAAAGCCTCAGGGTAATTTCGCCCGATAATACGAAGAGCAAGCTCGCGGTTCTCGGCGGTTTCAAATTCTTCGATGAAGTGTTGTTTGAGTTCTGGCTTGGCTTCGTGAAAATTTAAAGCGGTGTTTTGATCGCGTCGCGATAAAAAATCACTTTGATACAGGATGCTATCAAGATCAGCGTCTGGCACTAAAGGGTATTTGTAATCTAAGTAATGGTTGGTGATGGCTTCCAATATTTCAGGGTTGTTTTGTAAAAATCGCTGGTTGTTTTCAACGATTGCCAGGCGGTCTTCGCTAAAGTGGCGCATAAAGCGTTTTTTGGTGGGTAAAATAAATGGCGCTTCAGCCAATTTTTTTTTCATGCACCACGTGGTTTTCTCAAGGCTGTCGATCGTTGTTTCAGCGAGCTCTTCGCGATCTAAACGCAAAAAGCACCACTGATTACGGTAATGGCGATGTTGGCCTAAACACAATGCAAAGGTTTGAAAATGTTGTCCGTAGCCGAGCTTGCTATCAACGAGGATGGCTTCTTTGAATGACGTATCGCTAAACGCAAAGCTTAATTGCTCCATGCGTTTAGCATCTTCGAGCTTATTGAAGTAGCCGCTGGCGTAAGCCCACATGGCCGTGTTGGCTTTAAGGCGCCTTGCCAGTGCAAGCGTGGCGCGCACATCGACCATGGCATCGTGTGCTTGGCCACTCGCCAAATTATTTTCCGCGTTAATGTTCTCAAGCTTTAAAGACACGCGCCCATCAAGCATAGGCCAACGTAAATCACATTCACCAAATAAATAAAACAATACGGTGATGGGAAAGATATCCATGCGCGCGCACTGGTTCGCAAACTGATGCGTGTAGGGTGTTAAAAGATTGCGATAAAAGCCAAAGCGTAGAAACTCATCATCAAAGCCCAGTGTGTTGTAGCCAAGGCTTACTGTGCCGGGCTCATTCATCAGCGCATGAATCGCACGAATACCTTCAACCTCAGGCAGGCCCTCTTGCATGTTTTCAGGGCTGATTTGGTGGGTGAGTACCGCGCCGGGTGCGGGCACAATATCATCGCGCAGGCGAATGACGATTTCTTTTTCGTCCAATGTATTAAAGGTTTCGTCGGTGCGAATGGCCGCAAACTGCAAGACTTGATCAAAGGCAGGGTTTAGGCCAGTGGTTTCGATGTCGTAAAAAAGGTAGGTTTTCATGGTGCGATAATAGTGTGGGTTTCGTTAAAGGGTAAAAATAGTGTGTCTTTTTGTGTTATCGCTTTGCCTGCGTAGATCACGTATTTTTTTTCGACACGATCTTTTGTTAACTCTTGAAAAAAATCCAAGTGTTTTTTAAAGCGATCATCGTGGCTTTGGCTGGCTTTGATTTCAATCGGGGTCAGCGTGTTGCCTTGCTTGTAAATTAAATCGATTTCGCGCTCTGTTTTGTCTCGATAATAATAGAGCGAAGCAGTCAGGCCACGGTTATAGCACGCCTTAAAGGCTTCCATGACTATCATATTCTCGAATAAAGCGCCCCTTAAAGGGTCGCGTTCGACTTGTTTTAATTCGTTAATGTCCAGTAAATGGCACGCTAAGCCAACATCATTGAAGTACAGTTTTGGCGATTTAATTACGCGCTTGCCAAAATTTTCAAAATAAGGCGGCAGTAAGGTGATTAAATAGGAAGCTTCGAGTACCGCTAACCAGTGTTTTATTGTGGGCACGCTCACACCGGTGTCGACGCTTAAGCTATTCATGTTCAGCACACTGCCCACGCGGCTGGCACAGAGTTTTAAAAAGCGCTGGAAGCTTGAAAGATCTTTAATCTGAATCAACTGCTTGAGGTCGCGCTCAACGTAAGTGGCAATATAGTTATCATACGCGGTGGCAGGCATCAGTTTGGATTGGTATATCCTTGGATAAAAACCAGTGAACAAATATTCATCCACGGAAAGTCTGGTACTGGGGTCGATTTCTTCCAGTGAAAGCGGCAGAAGTTTGATGATGGCCGTTCTGCCTGCTAGAGATTGTGTGAGTGCGTACTGCAATGAAAACTGATGCGAGCCGGTTAGGATGAATTGCCCGACTTGTTGTGATTTATCGACCTCGACTTGGATATACGACAAAAGCTCAGGGCAGCGCTGCACTTCATCAAAAATCGCGCCCTGGGCATATTTTTCAATAAAGCTGACAGGGTCGCCATCAAACTCTGCACGTGTTTGGGGTGATTCTAAATTGACATAGGGTTTGTCGGCAAAGCACTGTTGTGCCAGTGTGGTCTTTCCCGACTGCCTTGGGCCGGTAATGGTAACCACGGGGTATTGGCCTGCAAGCCGCCGTGCTTGGTTTTCTGCAATACGTTTAAACATGGGTGCAGTCTATCATGAGGCCGGACAAATTTAAAGTTGAACTTTAAATTTGTCCGGTTTTAAAAAAATTATTTGTAAAACAAGGGCTTATTTTATTGAGTTTGGGACATCGGGCAAGATTATCCTTATAGATAAGGATGGTTTTTAAAGATATATCCTTGTCTACAGGGATAGATTTCGGGATTTTATCCTTTTAGACAAGGATAGGGGCTGTTTGCGATACCTAAGCAATCGTCTCAAGCTTGGCAAACGATTGCAGCAACCACTTGCTGCCGGCTTTTTTGAAGTTGACCTGCACGCGTGCGCCGTCGCCTTCACCTTCCACGGCCAGTACAATACCTTGGCCGAATTTCGCATGCGCCACTAATTGCCCGGGTCGAAAACCTGCGGCATCGTAGTCTTTAAATTTCGAGACGGGTTTAGGCTTGTGAAAACCCCGGCTTTGCGGGATCGTGACTTTCGCGCGGGGGCGAATTTCTTCCACACATTCACGCGGAATTTCATGCAAGAAGCGAGAGGGCGCTTGATAGGTTTCCCGGCCGTAGAGTGCGCGCACTTCGGCATAGCTTAAGATTAATTTTTCCATGGCGCGAGTCATGCCCACATAACACAGCCGGCGTTCTTCCAGGCAGCCCTTTTGATCTTCCAAAGACATTTGGTGAGGGAATAAACCTTCTTCTAAGCCTGCGATAAACACGAGTGGAAATTCTAAACCTTTAGCTGAGTGCATCGTCATGAGTTGGGCGCAGTCGGTAAACTTATCTGCCTGGCCTTCACCTGCTTCCAATGCCGTGTGTGCAAGGAACTGTGTGAGCGGATCGCCGTCCACATCTTCACGCAGTTCTTCAATAAACTGTGCGGCGGCACTGCTAAGCTCTTCTAAGTTTTCTACTTTGGCTCGCGCCTTTTCACCGCGTTCTTTGCGGTAGTGATCGAGCAGGGTGCTAAGATGCAACACTTGTTTAATTTTATCGGGTAATTTTAAATCAGCAATTTGCACTTGCAGTTCTTGGATCAACTCAATAAAAGCTGAAATGGCCGACACCGCTCGGCTCGGCAGCAAGCTTTCATCCATGATTTTTAAAGCGGCTTGCCAGAGCGATAAGCCGGATTCGCGGGCAATTTCACGGATGGTGGCTACGCTGCGATTACCAATGCCGCGAACGGGCACATTGATGATGCGCTCAAACGCACTATCGTTATTCGTGTTTTCAAGCAGTCGCAGATACGCCAGCGCATCTTTAATTTCTGCCCGTTCATAGAAGCGCAGGCCGCCGTGGATGCGATACGGTACACCCGCTTGCAAAAAAGCTTCTTCGAGAATACGAGACTGCGCATTGGAGCGGTACAGCACGGCGGCCTCTCTAAGCAGCCTGCCGCTGTGTTGCCATTGCTTGATCTTATCGACGATAAAACGTGCCTCATCCAAGTCATTAAACGCGGCATAAATGGAAATCGGCTCACCCTCGCTGCTTTCAGTCCACAGGGTTTTACCCATTCGATCATTGTTATTTTCAATGAGGGTGTTGGCGGCGTTTAAGATGGTGCCGGTGGAGCGGTAATTTTGCTCCAAACGAATGTGGGTGACGGGTTTGAAATCTTCTTCGAAGCGGCGAATGTTTTCAACTTGTGCGCCACGCCAGCTGTAGATTGACTGGTCATCATCGCCGACGACCATGATTTTATTGCCACTGTGGCATAACAATTTTAGCCAAGCATATTGCAAGCGGTTAGTGTCTTGAAACTCATCCACCAGCCAATAACGAAAACGTTTCTGATAATGATCGAGCACCGACAAATTGTCGCGCATCAGTTCAAAGGTGCGCAGCAACAGCTCGGCAAAATCGACGAGGTGCTGTTGAAAGCAGGCCTCTTCATAGAGCGCGTACATCTTCAGCATGTTTTTTTCGAAATAATCGAAGGCCTTGATGTCGCCGGCACGTAGGCCATCGTCTTTTTTCTGGTTGATAAACCACTGCACTTGCTTCGGAGGCCATTGGTTTTCGTCGATATCATGCTCGCGCATGAGGCGGCGTATCATGCGGTATTGATCGTCGCTGTCTAAAATTTGAAAATTCTGGCTTAAGCCGGCTTCTTGGTAATGTGCACGCAATAAACGATGCGCTAGCCCGTGAAACGTGCCCACCCACATCGCGTTGCTAGAAAGGCCGAGCATGCTTTCTATACGTTCATTCATCTCGCGCGCCGCTTTATTGGTAAAGGTGACGGCTAAAATATTAAACGGCGACAAACCTTCGGCTGCGATTAGCCAGGCAATTCGGTGAACCAAAACACGGGTTTTTCCGCTGCCGGCGCCGGCAAGAACCAATAAGTTCGACAACGGTGCGCTCACAGCTTGGCGCTGCGCGTCGTTAAGGTCGTTGAGTATGTGGGAGATGTCTTCCATAGTGCGGCGATTGTAGCATGGCTTCATAGGCGTGTCCCTGGGCAAGCTGGATTTTTTAGCGTATCGTTCGCGCATGGGTGAAGCGGTGAGTATCAGCAAGCAAAAAACGGCCTTGGTGCTTATGGCGGCACATCGCCCTTGGTTTCCAGCGCCTTGGTTAAATACACGGGTAGCGCCAGTGCGCCGGCGGGCTATTTGATGTGCTGTGCGGTCTTGGCCCTTTTTGCCGTTTTAAGTCTCTCGGCTATTCGCCGCCGCCTATCATCGTTTGATGTTAGCACGGAAAACGCCTACACTAGCGAAAAATAAAGCAGGTCCTACCATGCGCATCGCCTTTCAAAAAGCCCATTTTTTATTGAGTGTGGCCAGTGTTAAGCAGCTGCCACCCGATACCGGGGCGGAAATTGCGTTTGCGGGTCGCTCGAATGCCGGAAAATCCAGTGCATTGAATACGCTCACGCAGCAAAAAAGTTTGGCACGCACCAGTAAAACGCCGGGGCGTACACAGCTGATTAATTTTTTCGAGATTGATAATGATCGACGTTTAGTGGACTTGCCGGGTTATGGCTATGCTAAAGTGCCCGAGGCTCAAAAGCAAAAGTGGCAAGCCTTGATCGATGCCTATTTTCGCAAGCGCGAGTCCTTGGTGGGCTTGGTGCTGCTCATGGACATTCGCCACCCACTAAAACCGTTTGATGAGCAAGTGATCGCTTGGGCTAAATCTTGCAGTTTACCGCTGCATATTTTGCTGACCAAATCCGACAAATTAAAATACGGCGCGGCCAAAAAAACCTTGGATGAGGTAAAGCGTGCCTTGCCATCTGAGTTGATCAGTGTGCAATTGTTTTCTTCCTTGAAAAAAACCGGGCTTGATGAGTGCGAGCAGGTATTGTCATCGTGGATGTGTAGTAACCGTCTTGGGGGGTAACCGTCTTTGCGAGGCGCGAAGCGACGCGGCAATCTCCAGGTTAATGAGCCAGATTGCCGCGCTCACTGGCGTTCGCTTGCAATTGACGTTGGCCATAAAATGTAGCCTGTATATGGGTTGATGAGCGTAGCGAAGATAACCCGGGTTTGTGGCCTGTAAGACGGCAGCTGTTGTTGCAAGACCGAAGAAAAGTTGAACTCATTTGCTCTTTAAGTTTATAGTGTGATTTCTAATCTAAATAAGGATGTTACAGTATGAAATCCCTCAGCCCTTTAAAACCTTTAGTGTTAGGTTTGTTTACCGTGTCGTGTTTGAGCATGGGCGCTTCTGCGTTGGCCGCTGAGACAAGTTATTTTCCAGTGTTTGTTCAAGCTAATGCCCTGTCTGGCTTTCAATCTTTGAAAAAGACAACCGCTAGTGCCGTTAAAATAAATTTGCCCATCCATTATGATGTGAATTCTTTGAACGATGTTTGGGCCATCATCAAAGGCAACCATAACATTGAGCGTGTTTATCTTGATTCACAAAGCCCTTCTGTTCGTGCGGCAGTTTTTGATAGTTATGTTTCAGGTGTTGCTCAGGGAACGATCACTGTGGCATCCACGTTTCCATTTACTCGGTTATCACAAGATGTTTTGCCTGCGTACGGTATTGCTGGCACCATTCATGTTAACTCTGCAGGTTACCGAACTATCTCCTTTGATTCTAAGAATGTACTTCGCGAGTTGTCAGCTGCGCACGTGAGTATTAAAGCGATTGCTCGACTGGCTTCTAGGTTCGGCAAATCACCTTCAAGCTTAGCGAGGGAGGTGATCGATACCCAAAAAATGGCGGATAAAAAGCTTAACGGTAACACCGAAAACTTTGTGGAAAACTTGACGCTTGATTCCTCTGATCACCGTTTGGTTCAAGATGTGCTTAGCTCTGTTAAACATCAAAAGGTCAATGTGGGCCTGCAATTTGAGAGCCGAGGCTTAAGCGCAGAAAATATTAATAGTGCAGTGGCTACACTTGGCTCTGGGGTGATTATCTCGATTGGTTTTTCTGAGCGAAACGCTTTTGCAAGTAGGTCATGGTATGGGGCTTTAGATTTGGCTGAGAAAGCATCGTCTAATCTATTGGCTTACCGCAACACGGTTGCTTTGAGTGATTCACAATTTGGTCAGCAGCTGGCTACGTTAAAGAAAGCCACCAAGCTTCAACACCTAGCTGTCAATCCAGCAACACCGCGCCAAGCCAGTCAATTGAAGGACTACTTTGATAATGGCACGGGTCGATTGGTGAGCGTGGCAGTTGGCTTGCCGGTAGGGCTTTCAAATGCTTCTGCTGGTGGTGTCATGACAGCAGCTGCCAATAGTGTCAAGCCCCGCGGGGACGTTGTGTTTATTCGTAAGTCTGCGGCAAAGTACTCGAGTGTGCTGCATGAGATTGCTAAAAAGCATCCAGGTAAACACATTAGTACAGCAGATACTTGGAAACAATATCTTCACTATATAGAGAGTCCATTTTATTGCGCAACTGAAAGAACTTGTCCTGCTGATCGTTATATTGCGAACAAAATACTACACGAGAACTCGTCAATAGCTAATATGCGCGCCTCTTCTCGTGATCCATATTTTCAAGCTAGAATCGCGACCGCTGAAGACTTTAGCAAAGACTCGCAGTTGAAAGCCGGAGATGTGACGGACGGGCAAACTATCTATAGGCTGCGCAGCCTTGAAACCTCAGTGAATACCTTAAGCGATAGCGCGAAGTCGGAAGATAATTAAGGCAGGGGTGTTGAAAAAAGCGCGCGGTTTCGCGCGCTTTTTGCCCCAAGCGCCTAAAACGGCTATACTATGAGCTTCTATAGGCTAGCAAGGATGCCTTGGGTATGAACACTCACCGTTATCTTCTTTTTTCTTTTGTCATATCGGGCTTTTTTTGCCATGGCTTTGCTCATGCTTTGGCGCCCATAGGCCATGGGCTTGATTTGTCTTGCTGGGGTTACAATAAGGCGCCGGTCGTACCTGCCAATGCAAAAGGCTTGAATGCCTTAAAAGCTACGCATGCTGAGCGTGTTGTGATTCATGTGGGAAAACATACGTCTTCTAAAGATTTAAGTGCGATGTTTAAAGCGGCTAAGCGCCAAGGTGTCAAAGGGGTTTGTTTGCATGGCGCTAATTCTGCTTCGCAGGCGCGCAGTGTGGCCTGGGTGATTAATCATTTGTCTCAAAGTCAGAGCAAGGGGCCTGCGGTCTCCACACCGCTCACTCAAGCCGCAAAAACGGCGTTAAAAGCCTATGGCATACAAACTGCCGTTAATGGGAAGGGTAATAATGCGAGCGTGACACTCACCAGTCAGTCGGTAAAACAAGCTTTGAGCACAACTGCCGCCGACTCCGCGTCTCAGCAAGATTTAGGCAAGTTGATTAATATGTCACCGAAATCGGTGAGTGATGATGTGGCGCGGGCTCAACAAGCCGCGGTACAAGCGTCACCCGCGCCTGCTGAAAGTAGTACGGCAGAAGTGGCGCCTGCTTCTCAAAGCAGTAGTGCATCACAAGCGGCATCTACGCCTTCAAAACCCCAGGTTCCTGTGCCGCCCAATTTTCCTGGGCCGGTAAACCCAGCGAGTTTTCAAAATGCTCATTCGTCACAAAACCCTGCAACAAATCCCAATAATGTGCCGCCAAACAATCCGGCTGTAAATCCCAACGGACCACCAGCACAGCCAACAGATCCTTCGTCGCCGCCGCCTAGCTCCCTTTGTGCACCTTGCACATCACCGCCGGCTAACCCGGCGATGCAGTCAACTTCGCGGCCTTTGTCGCTTTAATTAATAACCGCAGTACACAAACGCATCGGCGCGCGCGTAGCTCCAGCATTCTTTATAAAACTTCGGTAAATCATCGCTGCCATCCACCAATTGGTTTTCGCGCAATTGTTCGTAGGCTTCGTTGTAGTGCAAGGCTTTGGCGTCGGCCACACGGCGATAAATGTGGTGCGGCTTAAGCTGTGAGGGGTTTTCTACGCCGCAGGCACCGATCACTTCTAAGAAACTTTCGAGTGTGGCGTCATGGAAATTTCTCACATGCGGACCTTTAGTGCTAATACTGATCGCACGGTAATGCACCGGGTCTTGTGAGGTGATACCGGTTGGGCAATCATTTTTATTGCAACGACGCGATTGTAAACAACCCAGTGCTAACATCATGCCGCGCGCAGAGTTGCACACATCGGCACCCAGGGCGATTTTCGACGCCATGTCAAAACCTGAAATGATTTTACCGCTGGCGATTACGCGAACTTTGTCGCGCACACCAATGCCTTCAAGGCAATTGTTCACAAAAATAATGCCTTCGTTTAGCGGTGTACCCAAGCGGTTGGTGAACTCCACCGGTGCTGCACCGGTACCACCTTCGGCACCGTCAACCGTGATAAAGTCAGGTAAAATACCGGTCGAAAGCATCGCTTTACAAATGCCCATAAACTCAGACGGTGAGCCAATACACAACTTGAAGCCCACGGGTTTGCCGCCACACATTTCACGCAGTTGTTGTAGCCATTTTAGCAAGCCCTCGGGTGTACTAAAGGTGCTGTGTGCCGCGGGCGATAGGCAATCTTGGCCCATGGGCACATTACGAATCTCTGAAATTTCTTTGGTGATTTTGGCTGCGGGCAATAAGCCACCGTGAGAAGGCTTAGCGCCTTGCGACAGTTTAATTTCAACCATTTTTACGACATCAAGGTTCGCTTTTTCTTTAAATTTTTCAGCGTCAAATCCACCTTCAGGGGTACGGCAGCCAAAGTAGGCCGTGCCAATTTGAAACACAATATCGCCGCCTTCCATTAAATGATAACGCGATAAGCCACCCTCGCCGGTGTTGTGGTAAAAATTACCCAGCTTCGCACCCAGGTTGAGTGCGCGCACAGCGGTGCGGCTCAAGGCGCCGTAACTCATGGCTGAGATATTTAAGCGTGAAGCGGAGTACGGTTTTTTACAGTCCGGGCCACCAATACTGATGCGCGAAAAGGCTTTATCAACCACTTTGGGTGCTAAGGAGTGCGCCATCCACTCATAACCGACGGCATCCACGTCATGTTGTGTACCAAAGGGCAGGGTGTCCAAGGTTTTGGTGGCGCGCTCATAGACCAGCTCGCGTTGTTCACGGCTAAATGGGCGTTCGCTGGTGTTGCTGGCGATAAAGTATTGCTGAATCATGGGGCGGATGCTGGTCAAAATATAGCGCCAGTGAGCCCAAATCGGGTATACACGCAAGACATTGCGCTGGGTTTGGAATAAATCGTAGACACCGACCAGAAACAAGGGCGCGAAGAGTATTAAAAAATACAAAGTCCATAGCCAGAAAAACGACAGGGCAATGGTGGCGGCTAAGCCCAATGTGACGATAATAAACACACCGTTGCGAAGAAAAAAGGCACCCATGATTGACATCCTTGATACTAATAACAGGCCCTGATTATGGCAAGGAATAAACGCTCACGCAAACCGATCCTAAAACTTTGTAAGTCGACTTAAAAACCCGTAGAATACCCCGCTTATAGAAATAAGGATGGAAGCTTCCTATGATCACTCAACAAGAGCACCAGGCACGACGCCAACGACTTTTTGACCAAATGGAACCCAATACGGTCGCCGTTTTCCCTGCCGCACCGGAATACCCGTTAACGCTTGATCACGCGGTGGCTTTTTCGCAAGACAATGATTTTTTGTATTTGACGGGCTTTCCTGAAACACAGGCTGTCGCTGTTTTGGTGAAAGATGATGAGGGTTGTCGCTATGTGTTGTTCAACCGCATCAAAGACAAAGAAGCTGAAATTTGGGTGGGTGACCGTGTCGGCCAAGAAGGCGCCTGTTCGCACTATTTAGCAGACGAGGCGCATCCCATTGCTGAGCTAACTGAAAAGTTGCCGCATTATCTAAAAGATAAAAGTGCTTTGTACTACACCTTGGGGCGTTACGAAGGTTTTGATCAAACGATCCGCCAAGCCTTGAATGATGTGCGCACACGTGTGCGTGGTGGCGTGAAAGTGCCCGTGCAAATCATCAATGTTGAATCGATGGTATTTGAAATGCGCTTGGTTAAATCTGACGCTGAGCTTGCGATTCTTAGAAAAGCGGCGGAAATTTCTGCTGCGGCGCACGTGCGTGTGATGAAAGCTTGCCAAGCCGGTAAGAATGAATACGAGTTAGCGGCAGAGTTGGTGTATGAGTTTTTACGTCACGGTTGTCAAGGCGAAGCCTATGGCTCTATCGTTGGCGGCGGTAAAAATGCTTGCGTACTGCATTACGAAAAAAATGATTCGGTGTTAAATGATGGCGAGATGTTGCTGGTGGATGCTGGCGCGCGTTACCACCATTACTGTGCCGACATTACGCGTACCTTCCCCATCAACGGTAAATTCAGCTCAGAACAGCGTGATTTATACCAAGTTGTGTTAAACGCTCAGCTGAAATCTATCGAAGCGATCAAAGCCGGCCAGCCGTGGAATGTGATGAGCGATGCGGCGGCGTTGGCGATCACCGAAGGTTTGGTGGATCTGAAAATCTTAAAAGGCTGCCCGAAAACCTTGTTCGAACAGCAAGCCTATGCGCCGTACTATATGCACAGAATCGGTCACTGGTTAGGTATGGATGTGCATGATGTGGGTTACTATAAAGTCGATGGTCAATGGCGCAATTTGCAAGCCGGTATGATGACCACGATCGAACCTGGTTTGTATTTCCGCCAAGGCGATGACTCTGTGCACAAGCGCTGGTGGAATATGGGCGTGCGTATTGAAGACGATATCTTAATCACGGATAAAGGTTACGATGTGTTTTCACACGGCGCGCCAAAAACGGTGGAAGAAATCGAAGCGATTATGCAAGGCTGATTGCTTTGATGCGTTCACTAGAGCGGCATCATGACGTTTTTTTAAGCGCCTAGCCAAAGGTGTTTTAGGTGTTGTGTTTCGAGGCTGTGCGAGGCAGGAAGCCGAGCCCAGAGCGTACAGGGATGTATTTACAGCGTCCTCGAAAGGCAACACCTAACACACTGGCTAGGCGTGCTAACTGCGAATCCACTTCTAAAGGTTGTCAATGAGCAACACCTATTACGACATCACTATCGTCGGCGCGGGTTTAACCGGCGCGCTGTTCGCCTTATTGCTCGATCAACACAATATCCCGTTTGCACTCATCGATGCCAAAGCGGCCAAACCTTGGCCTGCGGATAAACCCGGTAAAGCTTTAGCGCTATCGGATACCAGTGTCACCTTATTAAAACACTTGGGCTTGTGGGAGGCTTTGCGTGAAAAAGCGGTGGCGATTAACACCGTGCACGTGTCAGAAGCCGGCCGCTTTGGCGCGGTGCGCATGCAGGCCAAAGACGCTGGGCTTGACGCCTTGGGCTACGTGATCAATGAAGCGGATGTGTGGGCGGTGGTTTCAGCGGCGTTGGCAACATTAAATGCCACCGTGTTTCGCCCGGCCACGGTGACAGCAATCGCACCGAATGAGACGGGTCATGTTTTAACCTTGCACACTGACAATGGCGATCAAACCTTAAACGCTGCGCTGGTGATTGCGGCCGATGGTGTGAGCTCACCTTTGCGCGCTTTATCACACATTGGCGTGGACGAAAAAGATTATCACGAGCAAGCTTTGGTGACGCGCATTACGATTAGTGGTGATCATCACAACGTGGCGTATGAGCGCTTTAGTGAAAAAGGCACGCTGGCGCTCATGCCGCAACGTGGTAACGAGATCGCTTTAATTATTACCGCTTCAAACGAGCGTATTGAACACTGGCAAGCCTTGAGTGACGCCGAGTTTTTGCGCGAAGTGCAGCGTTTATCCGGCTATCGCTTGGGTGAAATGCTCTCTAAAACCGCAAGCTTATGCTTTCCGCTCAAAAGTATTGTGGCCAAAGAGCAGGCCCGCCCCGGGTTAATTTTATTGGGCGCTTCTGCACATTTTTTCCACCCCGCGGCTGCGCAGGGCTTAAATTTAAGCCTGCGTGAGGCGGCGCTTTTGTTGGATTTGATCCACTCAAGCCGCAAGCAAGGCGAGCCCTTATGCAGCCAAACCTTAAGCGATGACTACAGCCGTTTGGCGGCGACCATTCAAGCACCGGTGATCGATATGACTGAATCTATCGTCAAGCGCTTTCACCACTCCCCAGGCCTCGTGCGACACGCTGGCCTGTTGGCTGTCTCGTATCTGCCTTTTTTGCAAAAAAAGTTTGAAACCACAGGCTTGGGCTTGCAAGGCTACTTGGCCAAGGTGTTGCGTCACAAGCCTTAGGTGAGTAAGATGGGCTCTGCGCATTAACGCATAAAGAGGATAAAACCATGAGCGATTTAAAAGCGATGACGGATGCACAATTTGACGCCGAGGTGTTGAATGCCGACGGTCCTGTGTTGGTGGACTTTTGGGCAGAATGGTGCGGCCCTTGCCGTATGCTAACGCCAGTGCTTGAGCAAGTGGCGGGTGAATACGCCGGCAAGCTTACGATTTACAAAATCAATGTGGATGACAATAGCGAAACACCGGCCAAGTTTGGTGTGCGCGGTATCCCCACCATGATTCTTTTCAAAGACGGCGAAGCCAAAGCCACGAAAGTCGGCGCTTTGTCTAAAGCGCAGCTGACTGAGTGGATCGACGAGCAGCTGTAAACGCTCACTTGCGATCACAACGGGGCCTGGGGCCCCGTTTTTTTATCGAAAAACACTGGCTTTTCTTCTGGCTTGTGGTACATTGACGTTCAGCAGCGAGCCCGCTGTTGCTCAACCTTTAATCCTAATAACTTATCCAATAAGAGACAAAATCATTATGAATCTCACAGAGTTAAAGCTCAAAACCGCCGATCAATTGATGGAAATTGCCAATGAGAAAGGCCTAGAAAACATGGGTCGTGCGCGCAAGCAAGACATTATCTTCGCGATTTTAAAAGCGCATGCAGATTCGGGCGAAGACATTTTTGGCGATGGTGTCTTAGAGATTTTGCAAGACGGTTTTGGCTTTTTGCGTTCCTCCACGGGTTCATACATGGCAGGCCCTGCCGATATTTATGTTTCACCCAGCCAAATCCGACGTTTTGGTTTGCGCACCGGTGACACGGTATCCGGTAAAATTCGCCCGCCTAAAGAAGGCGAGCGTTATTTTGCGTTGTTGAAAGTCGGTGAAATCAACTTTGAAAAGCCGGAAAACGCGAAAAGCAAAGTATTATTTGAAAACTTAACGCCGATTTTCCCGAAAGAGCGCTTGTTCATGCAGCGCGGTAACGGTAGCACGGAAGACATTACCTCTCGTGTGATCGATTTGGTCGCACCCTTTGGTAAAGGCCAGCGTGGTTTGATCGTATCACCACCGAAAGCCGGTAAAACCATGATGCTACAAAACATCGCACACGCGATTGAAGCCAATAACCCGGATGCGGACTTGATCGTACTGTTGATCGACGAGCGCCCAGAAGAGGTGACGGAAATGGAGCGCACCGTGCGCGGCGAAGTGGTCGCGTCAACCTTTGACGAGCCGGCCACACGCCATATCCAAGTGGCTGAAATGGTGATTGAAAAAGCCAAGCGCTTGGTCGAGCACAAACGTGATGTGATCATTCTTTTAGATTCCATCACCCGTTTAGCGCGCGCATACAATACGGCTGTGCCGGCTTCAGGTAAGGTTTTAACGGGTGGTGTGGATGCGAACGCATTGCAACGTCCTAAGCGTTTCTTTGGCGCTGCACGTAACATCGAAGAAGGCGGCAGCTTGACGATTTTGGCTACAGCTTTGATCGACACCGGTTCGAAAATGGACGAGGTGATCTTCGAAGAATTTAAAGGTACGGGTAATATGGAGCTTCATTTGGATCGCCGTATTGCTGAAAAACGTGTGTACCCTGCGATCAATATCAATCGTTCAGGTACGCGTCGTGAAGAGTTGCTCACGAAAGCCGATGAGCTTCAAAAAATGTGGATTCTTCGTAAGATTCTTCACCCGATGGATGAAATCGCTGCGATGGAATTCTTGATCGATCGTTTGAAAGCGACCAAAACAAACGATGAATTTTTTGATTCGATGAGGAAATAATACCTGCCATCGTCTGAAGGTGTAGCCTGGGTTGAAATGCGAAGCATTGATAACCCGGGTTTAAATTCTCCCGGATTATCACGCCTTCGGCGTTCAATCCAATGAAATGGACTCACCCTTCTTGACCTTAGCTGGTCTCGGCGTCACCCTTTCGGG